>JBEGTN010000156.1:0-9525 GCA_041179405.1 Verrucomicrobiota bacterium | reverse complement strand
TTCGTCAAATCGGCCGCGTCTTCAGAGCTAAGCCCGATCAATTCGCAAAAGCGGCGATTGACATGGTTGAAGCCCGGCTTCCCGTCCGCATCGATTTCACGCCAGCTCAACCCGATCGGCGAATGATCGAAAAGCAGCTGCATCTCCTTCGTCTTAAGCGCGAGCTCGCGCTCGGTGTCGATTAACTGACTGACATCCGTGCGCAGCGCCAGATAGCCCAGCGGACGGCCTGCCAAACCGAGCAAGGGCATGATGGTCGATTCAACCCAATACAAACTACCGTCCTTTGCGCGGTTACAGATAGTGCCCTGCCATATATCCCCACCGGATATGGTGGCCCACATTTTTTCGAAAAACTCCCGGTCATGATAACCCGATTTCAGCAAGCGATGCGTCTGACCAATTAACTCTTCGCGCTTATAACCGGATATTTCACAAAGCCGGTCGTTCACGTGGCGGATCACGCCCGCCGGATCTGTCATGGCAACGATGGCATGGGCGTCTACCGCCTGCCGCAACCAAGCGAGCAGCATTGGCTCATTCGAACTAAGCGGGGCATCAAACGACATCTCATTCACGGACATACGCCAGGGAGCATGACGAAACTTACCCCGCTGCCAAGTCACGTTGCGAAAAACACATCACCCCTTCACCGCGCCCGCAGTGATGCCGCTTACCAGCTGGCGCTGCAGCAACAGATAAACCACCAGGATCGGTAACGTGACCATGACCAGACCCGCAAACAACATTCCGTAATCGCCGCGATACTGGGCCGTGATCGCGAGATTTGCCAAACCAAGAGGCAAGGTCCGGGCGCCGCCATCGGCACCACCCACGATCATGAAAGCATAGAAGTATTCTTTCCAAATCCCGATGAATTGAAAGATCGCGACCGTGATGAGTCCCGGTCGCGCCAGCGGCAGCATTACCCGCCAAAACGCGCCTGCCTCGGAACAACCATCAATAATAGCCGCCTCATAAAGACTTCTGGGCAAACTGCGGAAAAAGCCCGCGAGAATGAACACCGCGAAAGGCAGGCCGTTGGCGGTATAAACCAGAATCAACCCTGCCCGGGTATCGAGCAAACCCAGGGCACGTAACTCGAAAAAAAGCGGCACCATCGCCAGCTGTGCAGGCATGGTCAGCCCGGCCAGAAAAAGCGTGTAAACCAGCCGGCTCAGCCGGTGATGAAACCTGGAAAGCACGTAAGCGGCCATCGCCCCCAGCACAAGGATGAGCGCCACCGAAACTGCGGTAACCAACACCGAGTTTAAAACGTAGTCGCCAAAACGCGCCTCATGCCAGGCGCGGACATAGCCCGTCCCGTCGATTTTCGCCCAGTCCGGCGGAGAAAGCGGTTCGGCCCGGATGGCCACGTCGTCCTTAAAAGATGAATACGCCACCCAGACCATAGGGAACAAAACCCACGCCAGATAGCCGCCTAGCGCCACCCCCAGCAGTCCGCTGGAAACCGTAATACGCCCGCGTGTTTTCATGTCTCGACCGCCTCCCGACGGGTCGCCCGCAGCACCGTTAGACTCGCGGTCAAAACCAGCCCGAACAACAGCACCGCGATCGCCGCAGCCCGCCCGACTTGAAACTCGGTGAAGAGTGTCCCCACCATAAAAGTGCCCAGGGTGTGAACCCCCGCCGCAGGGTCCTGCGCCGTAAGCAACCACACCAGTTCGAACGCATTGAGCCCGCCCACCACCAAGAATACCGCCGATATTACCAGCACCTCGCGAATCAGGGGCAGTGTAATGGTGAAAAACTGCCTCGTGGTCGAAGCGCCGTCCAGTTCCGCCGCCTCGTAGAGTTCGGTCGGCACGCCCTGCATCGCCGCCAGATACAACACCAGGTTGAAACCGCACGCCATCCAGAGGTAAATCGGCACGATGGACCAATACAGATGATCCTGCGCCAGCCAGGCGTGACCTGAAAACGACTTCAACCAACCGGCGATTTGCTCGGGGCCGCCAAGCCGCACCATGCAATCTCCGAGCCCCGTAAGCGCAGCGTTCACAAAGCCACTCGCAGGCTCATAAGCCGCCAGCCAGATCAACGCCGCCGCGATTCCGCCTAGCAGATTCGGAAACAACAAAACCACTCGAAACACGTTCGCGCCTCGTCCGCCACGTTGAATAAAGGCCGCCATGCCCAAGGCCACCGGCACCACCACCAAGGGCGGCACCAGCATCAAAAACAGATTATTAGCTAACGCGGTCCAAAACACGTCGCTCTCCCACAGCAGCCAGCGAAAGTTACCCAAGCCGGCCCAAGTCTTTTCGCCAAAACCATCCCATCTCGTCAGCGCCCAACCAAAGGCGGCCAGCCCCGGCAGCAATACAAACGCCGCATAAAGTCCAAGTGCCGGCCCTACAAACCCCAGGGCGAAACGATGAGTCGATTCCCCAAGATGCTCCGGCTCGCGCCCGCCGGTCTCCTTGCCCTTCACACTGTCTTTTCGCCGCGACCAGATCAACCAGACGGACAACCCCGCCACGAGCGATATCAGGAAAATGGCCTTACCCGTGTGACGATTCTCCACGTAGCCGGGCTGCGCCAGCCGGATACGCTCTGTGGTCGCGGCCGCCTCCAAACGCGCGCCGAACTCCTCCGCCGTGATCCTGCCGGTCATCAGTTCGTAACGGGCGTTGGTCAAGGCCTGGGCCAGCGTCGCCTGGGCGGCGGACGTCCGGGCGGGCGCGGCGTCGAAGGCACCGGAGCTGCGCTCAAGCAGCGCCGCCGTATCCATCATGCGCGATGAATAATCTCCCGCACCCGCCGCCCGCAACGCCACCGGCGCATCCGCCATGCGCGCAAAGCGCTTCACCCTTTCGCGAGAAGTGAGAAAGCGAAAAAAGTCTACCGTCGCCTGCTGTCGCTTCGTGTCCTCATTTCGAAAAACAAAATAGTAACCGCTCTGGGACTGCACCGTATCCGCCGAAGTGATACCATCTGAAAATACCGGAAGGTTCATTGCGCCGAGTTCGAAATCCGCGGGCAGGCGACCCCGCATTTCGTTGGCGAACCACGAGGCGGAAAGCGTCATCGCGCAACGCCCGTCAAGGAATGCCTGCTGCGCGGCGGTATGGGTCATGCCCTGCCAGCCGCGCACCAAATGCCGCGTGGCGATGCGACGCAGCACCTCGGCCGCGCGAACAAATCGCGGATCCGTGCGCGCACCGGGAGAGAGGTTTTGATAGGCGGCATAGCCTTCCGCACCGACCAGATTATAATGCGCGGCGCGTAATATCGCATCTCCGTAACGCATCGTCACACCGGGCAAAGAAAGCGGCACGACTCCGGCCCGCTCCATCGCTTCACAGAGCGTAAAGAACTCGTCCCAAGTGCGTGGCGGTATCCAACCGTGACGACGAAAGAGGGTTTTGTCGTAAAAGATCGTCCAAATGGCGTGGGCAAACGGCAGGCCGTAAACCGCGCTGTTTCCGCCCGAAGCCTCGTTCGTTGCCGGCTGCGCCCACCGGTCCAGCACTCCCGGCCGGAAGGTGTCGCGCCAGCGGCCGTCGCCTTCCCAATTCGGTCCGTCGAGGTAAGGCGCGAGATCAAGAATCCGGCCGGCCTCTATCAATCGCGGGTAAAGCAACACGGCGTCAGTCGCATCAGGCCAGTCGCCGGCCATGACGCGGGTGCGCACTTTGTCGTTGATGCGCGGATCGCCATAAAGATGAACCTGCACATCCGGACGCAGAAGAGAAAACTCCTTCGCCGTCTCTTCAAAAAACTCCGCGCCATAGCCGGCCACCAACACCGGAATATCCAAGGTGACCCTGTCGTCAGCCCGCGAGACCGCGCCAAACAAAACTAAACCAAGGAAAATGCCGAGAATGGACCGCATGCGAACGCGGCGTGACCTTGGCCGCCTGGACGTTCGTCGCAACGTGAAAGCCCGACAGGCTGCTAGGCTGTTTATACGCGGGGCTTGCTGCACACGCAGTCGTCACCCACGCTTCACCTTCATGTTTCAGGTCACCTTCTCCGCTCAAGCCTTGGGTGAGCTCAAAAAACTGGATCCGTTGGTCCAACTCAACGCGATCGAGCCTATCAGCACACTCAAACCCGAATCCATCGCCCACCCGCGCGAACCGCTTGGCCGTTTTGTGCGAGCCGGTCAGACGCTCTATCGCCTGCGCGGCGACGAGCTGCGTTACTACTTCGAAGTCGTGGGCGAAGAAAATCTGCATGTGCTTTATATCCTGCATCATAATTCACTGGAGGATTTCCTGCTTCGTAACCGCCTTCCGGTTTCCGAAAGCCAACTCGTGGAGCAGCATTCAAAGTTTTGGAAATACCTCGAGTCGCTCACCAAGTAAAACGTCCCCGTTTTAATCCTTTCTTTTAATCCAACCTTTTTCCCATGCCCAAGCCTTCCAGTATGCCGCAGCTTGATGAAGACTACGAGCCGCCGCTCGACGCTCATCAAGCCAGCCGGATCTATTTTCTCCCCAACTTGATGACCGCAGGAAATCTGTTCTGCGGCTTCTCCGCCTGTTTGCGCTGCATCGAAGCCAATTATGCGATGCGCGGCCAGGAGGGTCTTTCGTCGGCCGCCATTTCCGATTTCAAATGGGCGGTGACCTACATCTTTCTCGCAATGGGTTTTGACGCACTCGACGGCCGTCTCGCCCGTATGGGTGGCCGTGAGTCTTTGTTCGGCGCAGAGTTCGATTCCATAGCCGACATCGTATCCTTCGGCCTGGCTCCGTCTTTGTTGGTGTATTTTTTGATCCTTTCCCCGACGCAAGGTGAGCCGGAATTACTGGGTTTGGGTGGCTTGCTGGGTTTCATTTATCTGCTGGCAGCCGCCGTGCGTCTGGCTCGATTTAATGTCATCACGCATCCCTTGCTGCAAAAACCCGGCGTCAAAACCAACAAGGACTTCATCGGACTACCTGTGCCCGCCGCCGCCGGCACCGTTGCTGCCTTGGTTTTGTTTCTCCTCAATCTTGCCGAGCACGATAGAGAGCTTCACCGCTGGGCGCTCGCTTTGCCGCCGCTTTTGTTGCTGATCGCGGTGCTTATGGTCAGCACGGTGCGCTACCCGAGTGGTAAAACGATTGATTTACGCACCCGCACCAAACTCACCAATTGGATTATCATGGTGGTGGTTGGCGCCTCCGTGGTTCGTTTCAAAGAGTATGGCATGTTGGCGTGTTGTCTCGGTTACATTTTCTACGGCCTGATTCGCCATTTCCGGCAGCCGATATCCCGTAAAACCGCCGGTCCTTCACCAGATTCAAACCCTCCCCTTTAAGCGGTGAATCATTACGTGAGTAACCCTGCGCATAAGATCCAACAACTTTGCTCCTGCGAACAACCGATGTCTTACCAGCCAAGTTCCTTTTTTTATTCGGCTGCTTTTAGGTCATCGTTTTCAGAGGAGAAACCTTTGGTTGTTGGACTTATCAACCACCCTTAAGATTAAGGCTGTTTTATATATTTAAGTTAGGTTTTAATTCACCTTTGTTCAAAACTCGTTTTCTTCCTTCAGAACGCCTTTCGTCCCCCTCATGAAATTCAAGATCAACCGCGACCACTTCAGCAACGGCCTAGCTCAGGTGCTCAACGTCGTCGGCTCCAAAGCCACGATGCCCATCCTCAGCAACGTGCTCATCGAAGCTGAAAAAGACGGCATCACACTCACGACCACGAATCTTGATCTTGGCATCCGGGTTAAAGTGAAGGCGGAGGTAAAGGAAACCGGTGCCGTCACCTTGCCAGTCAAGCGTCTCGCCGGCATCGTCCGCGAATTGCCTCAGATCGATGTTTCTTTCGACTCCGCTCCGAACCATCAGGTCAAACTCAACTCCGGCGGCTCCATTTTCCGCATCATGGGTATCGGTAAAGAGGAATTTCCTCCGCTTCCCGATTTCAGTGATGACAAGATTTTTTCGCTCGAACAGGCCGAGCTCATCTCGATGTTGCGCAGCGTCGCTTATGCCCAGTCCACCGACGAGACGCGTTATATTTTGAACGGTGTTTATTTTAATTTCCGCGACGGCAAACTATCGCTTGTCGCCACCGATGGCCGTCGCCTCGCCCTCATTGCAAAAGAACTCGAGGTTCCAGCCGAAAAAGCAGGCAGCATCATCCTTCCCGCGAAGACTGTCTCCGAGTTGCTTCGTATGCTTGATAAGGGCGAAAAACTTAAAATTTCCTTCAACGACCGCCGCGCTGCTTTCCAAATCAACGCCGACAATCCTGACACGGGTCTGGTCGATTCGATTTATCTCTACAGCAAGGTGGTCGAGGGCAATTACCCGAATTATCAACAAGTCATCCCCAAGGAGACGCATCAGCGGATCAAGTTGGAGCGCGAATTATTTAACGAATGTGTGCATCGCGCCGCGTTGGTGTGCTCGGATAAGAGCAACTCGGTCAAACTCAAGGTCTCGAACAATCTGCTTGAGATCAGCGCCTCCAGTCCCGACTTCGGCGAGGCTCACGAGAGCATGGCCATCGCCTACAGCGGTCCCGATCTTCAAGTTGCGTTTAACCCCCAGTTTTTGGTCGATCCGCTCCGTGCGCTCACCAAGGACGAGATTTACTTTGAGTTGAAGGACGAGGTCAGTCCCGGCGTCATCAAAACGTTGGAAAACTTCGTCTGCGTCGTGATGCCAGTGCGCATCAATTGATGCTTCGACCTGTGGATGGAAGACCACCCGAACTAAATCAGCGTATCGGGCTTGTCCGGGCTTAGGGGCGCAGACTGCTTTGCGTATTCTCGTTCCCTGATCTTCCAACGACTCGCCGCTCCATGCCCGCCATGATTTTATCCGCAGTCGAATCGTTGTCTGACTACGCTCCGGACGAGTTGATCCCGATGCTGGTGTTGATTCCGGCGATGGTCGTTTCATTGCTTTTGATGCGGTGGAACCAGCAACTCGCCTCGCCGGTGCTCGCGATTGTGAATCGTTGGCTGCGCTGGGGCATACTTGCTGGCGGCGGTGCGCAGCTCAGCCGGCATTTCGAATGGACGGAGCGGCCCTATGCCGTGTTGTTCGTGGTATTTTTCATCGGCTGGTTTTTACTCGAAAGCATCTACCACTGGCTTGCCATCCACGCCATGAGTGTGAGTCCGCTGCCGCTATTTCCGCGCTTCACCGTAAATCGTGCCGGCGATGAATGGCCGGTGCAGGCGCGATTCCTGAAACTTCGGGATCAGATCCGCGCCGCCGGTTTTAAGCAGGTGCAATCGTTACGCGCCGAAGTGGCCACCGGTCTTTATCTCCGGGTTTCAACTTTTCAAAATGCGGACAACACCCTGCGCCTGCAGGTCACCTTCGTGCCGCAGCCGATGGGCACCGTGACGATGTGTTTGCAACTCGCCACCCTCACCACCGACGGCGACCGCTTCGTGACCGACAACCATTACCTGCCTTTTGCCGGCTTTTATCCCGAGAACTGGCATCTGGATCGCCGCCCCTGCGTTCGGGCCTTCGCAGGCCTGTTAAAGCGCCACCGTGCCCGCCTTGCGGCCGCCGCCTGCACGCCGTTGGCCTGGACCAATGAACCGCTCGACGATCTGAACGCGCAACAAGGGGAGCTCGAGCGCATCAACACCGAACTCGGCTTCCTGCTCCCGCGCACGGATCACGAAGAACACGGCCGCATCAGCCACGAAGGCCGCTACCGCGTCTGGAAAGAGATGTTTACACTGAACTACTTCGGCCGCGCCGCGCATTACGAGTGAGGTCGGAGAGATTGGGCTGAAACCAGCATTGCGCCCCGGTTGCGTCGCCTTCAGGAAACTTCACCTATGGCGTTGCCGCAAAACGAGGCCTTCTCCCGCATCCTCATCGACAAGGCCCTTGAATTCAGCGGCTGGGATCTCCTCGGTCCAGAGATGGGTGGCATTCTTACTAATGCCGCCCACCCGCACATGGACACTCGCCTACGCCCGGAATCTGAGGGATTTTCGCCGGTCGCAGCCGCACGCCACGTCCGACTCGGCGCGGGCGCAGGGCTTGCGCGTGGAGCAGGCCGTGGCCGCGTTGGAGCGGAAAAAGCCTGCCTCCTCGACTGGCTCCGGCATCACGATCTTCTGGTCGAAGAAGACTTCCTGAACCAGCTCCGCCCGGTTTCCTCTGGAGCGGAGCTGGTTGTTTACCACGACGCCGCGCGTCGTCTGGCGATCATGGCTGGCGAGCTGTAGGTCGTTCCGGATAAACCTTCCCACCTCATCCCGCCGCTTGACCTGGACCATTATTGGTCCACCGTCTGGTTCATGAGCACCCTGGCAGATCGCGAAGTCGCCACCATCAAACGGCAAATCGCCCGCACCTTGAGCGCGCGCCTCAAGCATCGCGGCGCCACCATCGCCTCCATCGCCCGCGACACCGGGACCAGCCGCACCGCGATACGCCGCGTGCTGGACGCGAGCAATACCTCCATCACGCTCAACACCATCGTCCGCACCGCCCAAAGTCTCGGCTATCGCCTTCACCTGACCTTGGAGCCGTCCATCGACAAAGTGGAACGGATCGACGCACCCGCCGCAGTCGAGCCGCTTATGGCCGATCTTGGCCGGGCCTTGGATCGTCTGCCTGCCCGGTGATGGAAATCATCGTCCCCCATCGTATCCGGAAACGGGAGCTGGACGGGACGATTCCAGACGAAGCCCGGAAGCTCTTCGACAAGCTAAAGGACAAGCCCGGTCTCGCCGAAACCATCAGCGCGCGGGGCCTGCCCGCCAGCACGACGCTGCACAAGGTTTACGCTACCACCGAAGGCGGCGCGCGCCGCCTATTGTTCTTTTGCCGTCACGCCCCGTCCGGACCCGGTGCCGCACCGGAACGCTGGGTGCTCCTGTTCTATCGCGATAAGTCCGATGCGGTGGGCAGAAACATGACGCACAAGAACCCGGAGTTCGTCGCCGAACTTGGTAAAAATCTCCAGGCTGCGCTTGCAGATATAGCGGCGAGCACTCCACAGGATTTACGCTTCGATTCGTTTTGAGGGTGCGGGCGATTCGTCGGGGTCTTGCGAATAGGCGTGAGCACGAAAAGGCCGCACCGGTGAAGGTGCGGCTCGGAGACTGAAAGTGGCCGGTGGTGGGTAATGCCCGCCCAGCCGACGCGACGCGTTTGCCCTTACTGCCCAAGGACCCAGGCGAAGATCAACGGGGCGACGATCGTGGCGTCGGACTCGACGATGAACTTCGGGGTTTTCTGGCCGAGCTTGCCCCAGGTGATCTTCTCGTTCGGGACCGCGCCGGAGTAGCTGCCGTAGGACGTGGTCGAGTCGCTGATCTGGGAAAAATAACCCCAGAGCGGCACTTCGGGACGGTCGAGGTCCTGATGCAGCATGGGCACGACGCAGATCGGGAAATCGCCCGCGATACCGCCGCCGATCTGGAAAAAGCCGATGGAGCCTTCGCCGTTTTTGAGCAGCTTGGCGGTCTTCGTATACCACTCGGCCAGCACGGCCATGTATTCGATGCCGGTGCGCACGGTGTGGACGTTCTTGATCTCGCCGGTGATGACGCGGCCGGCATACATGTTG
>JBEGTN010000155.1:0-10070 GCA_041179405.1 Verrucomicrobiota bacterium | reverse complement strand
CGCGATGATGGATTGCCCGGCCAGCGCCTCAAGCGCCTGCCCCAAAACCGTGGCCGCAGTCGGATTCGCCATGATGACGATGCCCTCGGCATCGAGCAGCAGCACGGCGGGCGCGGGAGTGGAGGCGATGGAAGACATTTGGGTTTAACCGAAAAGGCCGGGCAGGTGGTCTCGTGTCAGAGTATCAAGCGCCGGCTACGGAAGGTCGAACCGGATGAAGGTTAAAAAAGTGTCAGAATTAAGCCAACGTGCGCGCGGCCTGGATACGCTGCGTGGCGGTCGGCGAGGCGCCGCCCAGCCAGGCGCGCACGCGCCCTTCGAGGAAGCGAATGTAAGCCGGCGAATCGTTCAGGCAGGGGACGTGCTGGAAGTGCTCGCCTCCGGCGTGGAGGAACTCCTCTTTGCCCTCGCCGGCGATTTCTTCGAGAGTTTCGAGGCAGTCGGCGACGAAAGCGGGAGTCAGCACGAGGAGGTTTTTCTTTCCCGCCGCCGGAAGCGTTTCGAACTCTTTGTCGGTGTAGGGCGTGAGCCAGGGCTCTCCGGCTAGGCGCGATTGGAAGGAGATCGACCACTTGCCAGCGGGCAGGCTGGCGCGCTTGACCAGGGCGTGGGTGGTCCGGGTGATCTGCGCCTTGTAACACATCGCCTGTGCAGGGCTGCAGCTGGCGCAGCAGTTCGGCACAAGGGTGCAGTGCCCCTTCGAGGCGTCGCTTTTACGCAGATGGCGCTCGGGGATGCCGTGGTAGGAAAATAACACGAAATCGTGCGCCCGGTCGAAGTAAGGCTTCGAAACCTCGTAGAGCGCCTCGATATAGTCCGCATCCTCGTAAAAGGGCTGCACGCACTCGATCTTGAGCTCCGGCGCGAGCCGCGCGGCCTCGGCGTAAACCTTCACCACCACCGTCTCCCACGAGGACATCGCGTAGTGCGGATACTGGGGAAAAAGCAGCACCTCCTCGATCCCGTCCGCCTTCATCCGGGAGATGACGTCCGCAATGGCCGGATGGCCATATCGCATCGCCAGATACACCGGCGCATCGGTGCCGAGCGAACCGGCGAGCTTGTCCCGCACCGCCTTCGAGGTGAGCACGAGCGGCGAGCCGCCGGGCTGCCAGATTTCACGATAGGCCTTGGCGGACTTCGGAGCGCGCGTGGGGGCGATGATGCAATTCACCAAAAACCAGGCCAGCCAGCGCGGCTTTAAATCGATCACGCGATCATCACCGAGGAATTCACGCAGGTAGCTGCGGACATCGGGAACGTCGGTGGACGCGGGTGAGCCGAGATTAACAAGGAGGACGGCGCGCTTGGGCGAGGACATGTTCGCCTAATGGGGCATAGGTGCGGCTCACTTGTCAAACGGAGCGCGCCCGCCCCGCCGGGGGTGCGGCCGGAATCAGTGCGGTTGCAGACTTGCCGCCAGCACAAGATGCGCCCCACTCTGATTACGCTCATGAAACCCCTGAGATCACGATTCGCGTGGGCAATAAACCCCAAACAAGGCCGGAGGTCTGTCGCACGGGGGCGCACAGGCACGGCTCCACCACCCCGAAAGAAGGTGTTCCGTGATGACTGATCCATCAGCAGGTTCCTTCGAGGGTGCGCGCAAACTATCGCCGCAGGTCGTCACCCAAACGACCACGGGGTCCGTTACCCGCTGGGAGGCCCCGTCTGCCGAGAAATTGGCGGACATCTTTCCCGGCCTGAAAATCAAGGCCCTCTGCGGCGTCGGCGGCATGGCTGCGGTCTACCACGCCGAACAAACCCGCCTTGGCCGCTCGGTAGCCGTAAAAATATTACCGCAGCTGGATGCTCCCGATCCGGAGGCGAGGGAGCGCTTCGAACGCGAGGCCCGGATACTCTCGGGTCTGAACCATCCGCACGTCCTGCACATCCACGACTTCGGCGCCCTGCCCGACGGCACCCTCTACATCGTCACCGAATGGGCCGGTGCCGGCGACTTCGCCAAGCTCCTCGCTGGCAAAGCCCACCCGCTCGATCAGGTGCAAACCTGGGTGCGGCAGATCTCGCAAGCCCTCATCGCGACCCATAGCCACGGCGTCATCCACCGCGATTTGAAACCGGGCAACGTGCTCGTCTTCGACGACGGGCGGCTCTCGCTCGCCGACTTCGGCCTGGCCCGCGCGGCCGGAGGAGACCGCACCGGACCGATAACCTCGACGGGCGCTATTTTCGGCACCTTTGAATACATGGCTCCCGAGCAGATGGAATCGGCCGGCAACGCCACCCCCGCCACCGATATCTACGCCCTCGGCGTCATGACCTACCAGATGATCACCGGACGGGTGCCGCGCGGCTCCTACGCCCGGCCCTCGCGTATCGTCAATGTGCCCGTCGAGCTCGATGCCTTTCTCGACTCCGCGATGGCCAGCGAGGCCAGGCTCCGTCCCGCCAGCGCGGCGGATTTCGCCCACCGCCTCGAACTCGCCTGCAACGCCCCGCGCCGCCGCCGTCAAAAACGCTGGATCAGCCTCGGCGTGGCCCTGCTCTTTGCCGCCCTCGCCTGGTCCGTCATGGAGTTCGTTCTCGCCCTGCGCGATGCCAGTCGAGCCGACGAGATTGCGCAGATCGCTCCGCCGGTTTACCCTGCGGCACCCGCCCCGGCCAAGCCAACCGCCGCCGCCGAAACCACCTCCCGGTCCACTGTCGATGACGACCTGTTCGCCACCTCGGCTGACTTCGTGTCCGCCTTTACGGTCGAGCCCATCTCCAGCTCCCTGCCCATCGAAGCGGAGAGTGCCGCGCCCGCCAGACCGCCCATCCCCTCCATCGCGGCCTCTGAACAATCCGACCTGGCCGCGCAAACGCCGTCCCCCGCCGCCGCGCCCTCCGCGCCGGCGGAGCAGAAGGGCATCCCTCAAATTGCCGCCTGGACCTGGGTCTCGCTGAAGATCAACCCCGCCACCCAATCCATCACCGGCGAGTGGCGCTTAAACGGCGGCGGCGAACTCACCTCGGGCGCGGGCCTCTGCGTGCTCGCCCTGCCCGTGCGCGGCACGACCCACTACGACATCGCGATCGAGTTCACCCGCAACGCAGGCAAAAACTCCATCGCCCTCATCCTCCCCACCACCGCCGGCACCGGAACCCTGGAGGTGGACGCCTGGGAGTCCGGCCTCGTCGGCCTGCAACTCATCGACGGGGCCGACCTGCGCCACCAAACCCGCACCTTCCCCTCCCGCCTCGTCAACGGCGAAAAACACCGCCTCATCGTCGAAGTGCGCGGCGACCAGGTGGCCGCCATCTGGGACGGCGAACCCCGTCTGAGCTGGGCTCTGCAAGGCGCCAAACTCACCCTCCCCGCCCTCTGGCAACTCCGCCCCGACACCGGCCTCGGCATAGGCACCTGGATGAGCCCCAGCACCATTCACCGCATCGCCTACCGCTCCTGGCCTGACTCGCCCAAGAGTCCGTGAGCGGGCCGCACCGCGGCAAGTCCGCCGCCATCCGCCGCCGCGACAAACCCCGCCAGCAGCCCCGCCCCAAAACCCGTGGCGTGCGCCAGCACATCGACCTCGACCCCGCCCGCCCCATACAAGCCCAGCACGATCAACCCCGCCGCCAGCGGCACCCCCATCGTGCGCCAGCGATGCGGGTGCCCCGAGCGCCCCATCACCCGGATCGCGCGTCCCGCCAGCAAACCCAGCCCGGCGAAAATCGCCGTCGAAGCACCCAGCGAGCGATACCGCTCGCCATGCTGCAACACCACCGCCGCGATATTCCCCGCCGCCGCCGCCGCCCCGATCAAAGCCCAGCCTGCGCCGAAGCCGAAAGTCGCCACCACGGCGGAAAACACCAGCACTCCACCGCCCGCGTTTGCCACCAGATGCCCCAGATCCCCGTGCAGCCAAAGCGCCGAACCCGCCCGCCACCACTCGTCCTGCCCGAAGACCCGCTCCGCATCGAGCAACCCCGCGTCGGTTAAGCCCGGCCACTCTCCCTGCGCCCAGAACACCGCAAACACCGCCAGCACCCAGCACCAAGGCGACAAAGGCCAATGCCGCTGCACCCGCGCAGGCTCGACCACCCGGCGAGGCGGCCAGCCCAGACTCTCCGCATCAAACAAAGCCAGCTGACGGCGCACGGCCTCCGCCGCCTTCTCCTCCACCCGCAAGTGATGCCCGTCCTCCGCCTCGATCAACCAGCACGCCTCGTCCATCGCCAGCACGACCAAGCCATGCTGGAACCCCTCCTCAGGCGTGGCATAAATACCGGCATCGACGCTCCCCTCCGGGAAGAGCTCCGATTCCACGCTGGCGACTGGTGCGATCACATTCAATACGCGCCACCCTAGCCATAATCGCCTCCTGCGCCACCGCCGAATGCAACCCCGGGAAAGCTGCGCCCCGGCATGTTCGCCGTCCCCTGCGTTTATTAACAACGGCGTAGTCCAACACCCAATGCACAGGCTGAAAAAAACTAAATATCAACAAAATCATCTTACGAACTGCTGAACTCGGGCTAGGCAATGACGATGCTGCGTTGGTTCAAGTGCTGCCTGGTGACGTGAGCGTGGTATTTGCCTCCATCTGCGAGTGGTCCGGATGGTAAGCATGAGTCTTGTCGGCGACAGGGAATGGATGGTGGCGAGGGTGAGGCACGGTATGATAACTGGAATAAGGCGTGGGTTGACAGGATGGGCACGGTGATTGTGCTCTCGAAATATGCCCCTGAAACTGCGAGGATTCGTGCGCGCGTTGGTGCGTTTGGTTGTGATCGCGGGGGTGACTTACACGGGAGTGTGCGGCTTCGTGGCGTGGGAAAAGGAGGACATTATTTTCCCGCTGCGAGGAAGGGAGCGCGCGGCGCACCAGAAGGTGTTGCCGGGCTTCGAGTCCTGGTGGCTCAAAACACCCGAGGGCGAGGTGGAGGCGTGGTGGCAGCCTGCTGACGGTGCCTCGGCGGAACAGCCTGCGCCGGCGGTGCTGGTGTTTCACGGCAACGGGGAGTTGATCGACGACTCGCGGGATTTTGCCCAACGCTGGCATGCCCTGGGTGTGCATGTGCTGCTGGTGGAGTATCGCGGCTACGGTCGCTCGGCGGGCTCGCCCACTATCAACGCCTGCCGGGCGGACTCGGCCGCGTGGTTTGACCGGCTGGCGGCGCGGGCGGACGTGCGGCGGGATCTGATTTTGGCGCACGGGTTTTCGCTCGGCGGGGCGTTCGCGGCCGAGCTGGCGGGACAACGACCGGTGGGTGGGCTCGTGCTGGAGGGCGGGCCGGCCGGCTTGGTGGAGTCGGCTCACGATCGCGGTATATGGCTGATTTTTACGCGGGAGCGTTTTGATGCGGTGGCGGTGCTGCGCGATCTGCAGCCGGAAGTGCCGGTGTTGATCACCCAGGGAAGGGGAGACGCGGTCATGCCGCCGCGCCATGGTGAACTGCTGGCGGCGGCACGGCCGGGGGCGACGGTGGTCTGGGGCAAGGGCAGCCACTACCCGCAGGCGGTGATGGACCGGCCTGCGCTGCTGGCGGAGTTGCTCGCGGCGGCGAAGGCGCGGGCGGCAATCGCCGGGCCTGACAAGGGGCTTGCTCCGGCGGCAGGTAATTCCGCACTGTGACTTTTTCGTTACCCGCATGAAACAACGCACGCTCGCCCGCGAGGTCTCCATTTCCGGCCAGGCTCTCCATACCGGAGAGACCGTGACCCTCACACTCAAACCGGCCAAGGCCGACGCCGGCTATGTGTTTCGCCGCATCGATCTGAACGGTGCGCCCGAGATCAAGCCGCGCATCGCCCTGGTGGGTGATCTCGTGCGCCAGACCACCATCCAGGAGGGCCACGCCAAGGTTCACACCGTCGAGCATGTGCTCAGCGCGCTGAATGGCTGCGGGGTGGACAACTGTATCATCGAAATGAACGCCTCTGAGCCGCCCATCCTCGATGGTTCGGCCAAGCCCTACGTTGACCTCATCATGCAGGGTGACCCGACCGAGCAGGACAAGGAGCGCGAATATTTCGTGCTGGAGGAGGCGGTTTCGGTGCAGAAGGGCAACTCCTCGCTCATCGCGCTGCCCCATGATGGCTTTAAAATCTCCTGCACCTCGGCCGACGACCGCGGCATCCATACCCAGCACCTCTCGCTGAGCATCGACCCCGATTCCTACATGACGCAGGTGGCGGCGGCGCGGACCTTCACGGTTTACGAGGACATCGAGGAGCTCATCAAGGCCGGCAAAATCAAGGGCGGCTCGCTCGACTGCGCGGTGGTGATCAAGGGCGACAAGATTCTTTCCAAGGAGGGGCTGCGTTTCAAAGACGAGTTCGTGCGGCACAAGATCCTCGACATCATCGGTGACATCACGCTGGTGGGCCTGCCGATCAAGGCGCATATTATCGCCACCCGCCCCGGCCACGCGATCAACGCCGAGCTGAGCAAGGCGCTGGTTGAGAAGCTCGAGGAGAAGCGCAAGGGCCCGAAAAAGAAGCCCCGCCCCGCGATGGTGATGCCCACCGAGACCGAGCTCGATATCCGTCGCATCCTGGACACGTTGCCGCACCGGTATCCGTTTTTGATGATCGACCGCGTGATGGAGTTCATCGGCGAGGACGCGCTGGTCGCGATCAAGAACGTCTCGATCAACGAGCCGTTTTTCCAAGGGCATTTTCCCGGCAACCCGGTCATGCCCGGCGTGCTGCAACTCGAGGCGATGGCGCAGGCGGCCGGCATCCTGATGCTCCGGCGCGGGAGCAGCGAGGGGAAGACCTCGCTCTTCATGAGCGCGGACAAGGTGAAGTTCCGCAAGCCGGTGCGCCCCGGCGACCAGCTCATCATCAACGCCAAACTGACCAAGACGCGCGGCGCCAAACTGGCGACCTCCGAGGTCGTTTGCACGGTGAACGGGCAGGTCGTGTCCTCCGGCGAGCTGATGTTCGCCATCATCGACACCAGCGAGGTCGAGGGCTGAGCGAGGACCGTGCTTGCCGCTGAAAAAATCGCCGACTAGTCAGCACCGCAGAAAACCATGTCCGTAAAAATCCATCCAAGTGCAGTAGTCGAGTCCGCCGCCGAACTGGGCACCAACGTCGAGATCGGCCCACTCTGTTATGTCGGAGCGGGAGTGCGGTTGGGCGACGGTTGCCGCTTGCACCACCATGCCTCGGTCGAGGGCAACACGCACCTCGGCGCGGGCTGCGAGATCTTCCCCTACGCCTGCATTGGCGGCAAGACGCAGGACTTGAAGTTCAAGGGCGGCAACCCTGGCGTGCGCATCGGTGCGCGGAACGTGTTTCGCGAGTATTTCACCGTGCACGCGGCGACGGCGCCGGAGGGGTTCACGACCATCGGCGAGGACAATACCTTCCTGGCCTACGGGCACATCGCGCATGATTGCGTGATCGGCAGCCATATCGTGGCGAGCAACGGCATGATGATCGCGGGCCACGTCACCATCGAGGACCACGTCGTCATCGGCGGCTACGGCGGCGTGCATCAATTTTGCCGCATCGGCGCGCACGCCATGCTCTCGGCCACGGCCAAGCTGGTGCATGATTTGCCGCCTTTTTTCATCGCGGACGGCACGCCGGCGGTGGTGCGGGCTTATAATAAGGTCGGCATGGAGCGGCGCGGGTTCACGCCGGAGCAATTGGAGCGAGTGAAGATGATCTTCCGGGTGCTTTATCGCGATGGGCTCAATCGCACTCAGGCGCTGGAAAAGCTCTCGGCGCATGAGCACGCGGGCTCGGCGGAGTTTCAGGCGATCCTGAAGTTCGCGGGCGCGAGCGAGCGTGGGCTGGCACCGGGGGCGAATTGAGGCGCGGGTGAGGCGTGTCTTTCGACGCGTTACCCAAACGTTCCCAAAATGCGGCTTGGATTTCGCACAGTAGGGTGTTCACGTTGCCTCTTTTACCCTTATGAAAATTTGCTGTATCGGTGCTGGTTACGTCGGTGGTCCCACGATGGCGATGATCGCGCACAAGGCGCCCGACATCACCGTGACCGTGGTGGACTTGAACGCGGCGCGCATCGCGGCGTGGAACTCCGATACGCTGCCCATCTACGAGCCGGGCTTGGATGAGGTGGTGCGCAGCGCACGCGGGCGGAATCTGTTTTTCTCGACCGACGTGAAGGGTGCCATCGCGGCGGCCGACATCGTCTTCGTGTCGGTGAACACGCCGACCAAGACCTACGGCGTCGGCGCGGGCCGCGCGGCGGACCTGCGTTACATCGAGTCGGTGGCGCGCACCATCGCCGAGGTGGCGACCACGCCCAAGATCATCGTGGAGAAGTCCACCATCCCGGTGCGCACGGCGACGACCATCCAGGAAATCCTCGCCGCCAACGGCAACGCGGTGAAGTGCCAGGTGCTCTCGAACCCTGAGTTTCTGGCCGAGGGCACGGCAGTGGCCGATTTGATGAACCCGGATCGTGTGCTCATTGGTGGCGAGCGCACGCCTGAGGGCGAGGCGGCCATCGCCACGCTCGTCTCTGTCTATGCCCGCTGGGTCGCGCCGGAGCGCATCATCACGACCAACCTCTGGTCCTCCGAGCTCTCGAAGCTCGTCGCCAACGCCTTCCTCGCCCAGCGCATCTCCTCGATCAACGCCATCTCCGCGCTCTGCGAGGCGACCGGCGCGGACGTGGACGAGGTGGCCAACGCCATCGGCAAGGATTCGCGCATCGGCTCGAAGTTCCTAAAAGCCTCAGTGGGCTTCGGCGGCTCCTGTTTCCAGAAGGACGTGCTCAACCTTTCCTACCTCTGCGAGCACTTCGGCCTGCCCGAGGTGGCGACGTATTGGGAGAGCGTGGTGAAGATGAACGACTGGCAGAAGCACCGCTTCGCAGGCAACATCGTCAAAACGCTCTTCAATACCGTGGCGGACAAACGCATCGCGGTGCTCGGTTTCGCCTTCAAGAAGGACACCAACGACACCCGTGAGTCGGCTGCCATCGACGTGGTGCGCGATCTCCTCGTCGAGCACGCCAACGTGGTGGTTTACGACCCCAAGGTGCCTGCGGCGGAGATCCTGCACGATGTGTCGGGCAAAGGCGCGACGCCCAACCCCCGCCTCAGCGTGGCGAAGAGCGCCGCCGAGGCCTGTGCGGGCGCGCATGCCATCGCCATCGTGACGGAGTGGGACGAGTTCAAGGCTCTCGACTACGCGAAGATCTACGAAGGTATGCAGAAACCGGCCTTTATCTTCGACGGGCGCAATATCACCAATCTCGCCAAGCTGCGTGAGATCGGCTTCCGCGCCTTCGGCATCGGCAAGTGATGCCGACTCGCCGGGCAACTTTAGGTTCCGTTAGGTTCTGAGCGGTCGGGACGATTGATGTGATGTAGCAACGACCGCCGGTCGGGCTCCGACGTGACTTTCACCCGGTCCCCCGACCAGCGGTCGGGGCTACAACTGCACGAAAAACCCGCCGGTCTTGAGGGACGCGGCGGGTGAGCAGGCGGCGGTCGGCCTCGGATCAGTAGCTGAAGTTCAGGCTGACGCCGACGCCAACGGTGCCGGCCTCGTAGGTGTAGTCATCGCCGGCGATGGAGGTGCCGTCCTGGGTGGAGGTGCGCCAATCGCTGCTGGTGAAGATGCGGGCGGAAGCCCACGAGTTGAGGGAGTAGTTGACGCTGGCACCGAGGCTGAAGGTGGTGTCGGTGCGGTTTACATCACGGAAGCCGGCTTCCTGGTAACCGATGTAATCGGCGACTGAGACGCGGCCGTAGATATTAAAGGTCCAGCGGTCGCACAGGTAGTAGTAAGAGACATCGCCGACGGCATCGAACTTGTCGTTGCGGTCATCGCGGTAGTCGAACGCGCCGCCGGGGGTGGTGGTCCAGGTGGCGGCGTAATCGACTGTGGCACCGAAGCTTAAGAGGTTATTCTTATTTAGGCTGATGAGCTTACGAACATTGAGGGAAGGGGTGATATTGCGGTAGATATTTTCGTAGTCGGATGCGCCGTTCAGCCGGTAGATGGAGCCGCCGGTGACGCCGAGGTTGGCCTCCCAGCCGGTTTGGGTGCGAAAACGGAGGGTTAACGGGATGCTGTAAGAATCGAAGTCGAGGGCTTCACGATCAGTGCGGTTGCGACCGAGACTGTGGTA
>JBEGTN010000154.1:0-2906 GCA_041179405.1 Verrucomicrobiota bacterium | reverse complement strand
GGCGCCAGCACGATCTCTTCGCCGCGAGCGATGCACAGGAACAGCACCCGGCTGGCCCGGTCGCGCGAAATCAAAGAGTTCGAGCCCTCCGCCTCGATCAGCGAGGCGGCCACGTTCGAAGCCAGGTTATACTGCCGCACCAGCAGCGGCAGATGCGCCGCCAGCTCCGGCTGAGTGATGTCCATGTCTCCGCAGATTTGCAGGAGCACACGGCGGTTCTCCCAAAACACCCACACATCGGCCGCCACTCCGGGCCGTCCGGCGATGAAGAAGCGCTGGGGCGTGCCGTCCACGCCCGCTTTCCGCATTTCCTCGCGCAACATGTCCATGACGATGCGTTGTGTGGCCGGCACCGGCACGTGAACTTGTCGGCGAGCCTCCTTGAGCGAACGGATAACTCCGTCGCGCGGCAACTGGAGTATCTCCCACTCGGCGGCGGGGGCCGGGGGCGAGAATTCATAACCCCCGCTGCGGACCCGGTAGCCTTTGCTTTGCACCGGCAGGTTCAGCTCGGGCACGAAGTAGTCGGCTTTTTTCAACGCGAGCAGCACCTTCGCGTCGGGCACCCAGATCTCGGCGAAGCCGCTTTTATCTCCCGCGTCGCGCGCCGCCGGCTCGGTCGAGCGCACCCAGACTTCGACGAATTTATGATCGGCCGTGGCGGCGAAAAACGCGTCGTCCAGATACCAGTAATAGGTGTAGAGCAGCGTCTGAAGCATCCACTCCGGCTCTTTGAGCGCGGGATCGAACGGGACTTTGGCCGCCGCCGGCAAAGACGCGATCAGGGACAGAAACAGGGCGAGCAGGCGGTTTTTCATGGAGTGATTTGGCGCAGAGTGAAAAACCGGTTGCCGCCGAGGCCGCCGCGCCAGCGGTCGCCGATGCGCACAAAATTACCGCCGGGGTGAAATATCTCGCGATCGGTCATCCAGCCGTAGGCCCCGCCCGTCACCGGGATTTCGTCGATCTCGCGCAACCCGGCGAAAAGATCCACCGGGGAGTAGCCCACAAAATCGTCCGCCAGCCGTTGAGCGTTGTTCAGCAAGCGGACAAAGCGGCCCGGCGTGCCCCGGTTCGCAACCGTGAGCAGGTAGGTGATGCGTTCCGTGACCCTCGCCGCCATGGCCGGACGCCCGCTTGCATCGCGATAAAACCCCTCGACCTGCCGGTTCTCATCCCCGCCGGCGGTGAGCAGATCGATCACATTATCGGTCGTCACCGCCGCGATCTGCCGCTGGGTGTAGCCCGGCGGGATGTTCCTGAGCCGGTGCCGCAGCACCCAGATGATGGCGGCTTGCGCCGCGCAGGTGTCTTCTTCGCTGGTCCAGAATTTCTCGCCGGGAAAGGCCGTCTCGTTAATCAAGAGATGAGCAACATAGCCGCGGGCCGTCTCCGGTGACGCGAGTTCGACCTGGGCGGCCAAACCCCTTGATGCCAAAAATATGAACCCCAGCAACAGCGCCTGCCATAGCCCAGCCCGCCGCTTGGTGGGAATTAAACAACAAAGATGCATCTTGGGTGGTGGATCGGTGTCGGCGCGTCTGGCGGCAGGGTTATAGCTAACGAAAGCATTGGACCGAAGCCAAGCCCCGCCGCACTTTGAGTTTGCCAGCGCCGCGCTCGTCTCCGCACGCTGCACCCTCACGTTCGTTTCACAGGCATCCCCTTTAACCAACACACCCAGCCATGTCCGCATCTGAAGAACTCGTAGGTAATGTCCTTGTCGGCCAATCCGGCGGCCCCACCGCCGTCATCAACTCCAGCATTGCTGGCGTTGTCGCCGAAGCCCTCAACCACAGCGAAATCGAAGAGGTTTATGGCACCCTCAACGGCGTCCTCGGCATCCTCAACGAGGAGCTGATCGACCTCGCCTCCGAGTCCCAGCAGGCCATCCGCGGCCTCCGCGCCACCCCCGGCGCCGCCCTCGGCACCTGCCGCTACAAGCTCAAGACCCAAGCCGACTACGACCGCGTGCTCGAAGTCTTTAAAGCGCACAACATCCGCTACTTCTTCTACGCTGGCGGCAACGATTCCCAGGACACCGCCGACAAGATTTCCAAGCTCGCCCAGGCCCAGGGTTACGCCCTCCGCGTCATCGGCATCCCCAAGACGATCGACAACGATCTCCCCGTCACCGACCACTGCCCCGGCTACGGCTCCGTCATCAAATATATCTCCACCACCGTCCGCGAGATCGCCTGCGACAACGAGTCCATGGGCCAGCACGATCTCGTCCAGATCGTCGAGGTCATGGGCCGCAACGCCGGCTGGATCGCCGCCGGCGCCTCCCTCGCCAAGCGCAAGGACCATCCGCACGACGCCCCCCACCTCATCCTCCTCCCCGAGGTTGCCTTCAGCACCGAGAAGTTCGTCGCCGACGTGCAACGCGTGCTCAAGCGCGAGAAATACTGTCTCATCGTCGTAGGCGAGGGTCTCGTCGATGCCGATGGCAACTACGTCTCCGCCGGCGAAGCCACCGATGCCTTCGGCCACGCCCAGCTGGGCGGCGCCGCCGAATACCTTCAAGGTCTCGTCGAGCAGAACCTGCCCGGCATCAAGGCCCGCACGGTCAAGCTCGGCATGGCCCAGCGCGCCGCCGTCCACGCCGGCTCCAAGACCGACTCCGACGAGGCCTTCCTCGCCGGCCAGGCCGCCGTCAAGGCCGCCATCCGCGGCGAGACCGACAAGATGGTCACCCTCCTCCGCGGCGACCACGACCACTACACGGTCGAGACCGGCCTGGCCCCTCTCTCCGAGATCGCCAACGGCGTGAAGAAGCTCCCCCGCGAGTGGATCAACGAGGATGGCATCAGCATGAACCACCAGTTCGTCCGCTACGCCACCCCGCTCATCCAAGGCGAGACCCCGGTCCACTACGAGAACGGCCTCCCCTCCTTCGCCAAACT
>JBEGTN010000153.1:0-7491 GCA_041179405.1 Verrucomicrobiota bacterium | reverse complement strand
TGGTATGAGGCTCGCCTCGCGTAAGGCGGTTTTGAATCTGGTAACGAAGAGACGTGGGCGGTCGAAGTTGAGCGACGCCTGGATGAAGTCCGAAGCGGCAAGGTGCGTGAGCCAGTCATGGCAGAACTGCGTCGGCGTTACGGCGTGTGAAGCCCTACAAACTGCATTCTCAGGCCAAGAGCGACCTCTTGGCCGCGTCCGAATACTACGAGCGGGAGAGTTGGGCTTTGGCAGGGCGTTTCGCAGCGGAAATGGATCGGTTGGTGCAGGAGGTGAGGTGTGCGCCAATCCCGAAGTCTCCCGTGTCTTCCGCAAGGAAACCCGACGCCACTTTGGCGGGCGTTTTCCGTATGCGGTGATCTACGTCGATGAGGCTGATTATGTGCTCGTGCTAGCCTTTGCGCACTTCAAGCGGCGTCCCGGTTATTGGGTGGAGCGGCTTTTGCGTCAGTCGAGCTGAGGCGTGGTCGGAAGTGGCGGGGAGGGGCAGCGGAGTTTTTGAACCGCGAAGGCTCGCGAAGGGCGGGCAGTTCAGAATTTCTAACCACGGATGGACACAAATGGACACGGATAGCGGGGGACAGCGGGCTGGTGACGGAGGTGGAAGAGGTGGCGGAAGCGGAAGGCTCTGTGTGGTTGCCGGGTTCAAGCTGCTCTGGGCAGCACCTCGGCTTGGATGCGGGCGGCGTCGGCCATGCGGAGGTCGTAATCGGACTGCAGATTCAGCCAAAACTCGGGTGAGTTGCCGAAGTAGCGGGATAGACGCAGGGCGGTATCGGCCGTGATCGCGCGTTTGCCGCGCAGGATTTCCGAGAGACGGCTTTGCGGAACCTTGAGGGCTTTGGCGAGGGCGTAGGGCGTAAGCGCGTAGTCGGCCAGCCAGTCTTCGCGCAACATTTCGCCGGGGTGCATCGGGGGCAGGGTCTTGGTGGGTTTCGTCTTCATGGTGGCAAGGCAGGTTGTAAAATAAATCGACGGTGTCGCCTAGGTTAGTGGTAGTCCTCGAAGTGGACTTCGGAAGGGCCGGTGTCGCTCCAGAGAAAGGTGATGCGCCATTGCAAGTTTACTCGGAGCGCGAAGCGCTTTCCGACGGCGTGAAAGTGGTTTGAGGGCGGAACGTAGAGATCTTCGATGCGTTTGGCGGCGTTGAGATAACTGAGACGCTTGTAGGCTTGTTGCTGGAGGGCCGGGGGAACACGTCGAACGGGGATGCGTCGGAAAAGCTGTTCGGTTTGTTCGTCGGCGAAGCTTTGGATCACAGACAAAAAAATCAGTGAACCCAATACTTACGTCAAGCGGAAGTATGGCCCTGAAAACCGCAGTTTAAATCAACCACGGATTACACCGATTTGCACGGATCAAGACAGATGCGGAATAATCATAGCATGGGATTTACTCACCAGCCGGGTGATTCTTCATTGTATTCTAAATTTCTGGTATCCGTGTTCTTCCGTGTAATACCATTTATGTTTCGGATTGAGACTTTGGATCTGAGGTAGGGCGCGACCGTGGGTGTGCTCACCGCATAGGTTACACTTCATGCTCACCGCATGGGTGACACTTTTAAAACAGAGCGGGAGCGGACGGGGTGACGCGAAGGCGAGCGAAGCGAGCCGTAGCGTCACCCCGTCCGCTCCCGCTCTTCACCTGGACTTTCTCCGTGGATGATACCATCGCGCGCTTATGCCCAAGGTGCTATTTCGGCTAAGTTCTCCGATCAGGTGCGGCCCCAAATAAACCTGCCATAAATTCGGCCCACGGCATTTCAGACCCACCCGCTCACCCTCAAACGCTTCGCCAATGTAGCGGCCTCGCCCGTGAAGACTGATCATGCCCTTGCCTTTGACCAACCGGCTCAACCACCGCGCGGGATAGCGCAACGCTTCGAGCTTGCGCGGCATCCGCCGCCGATTCCTTCGATAGACATCGGAAGGCACCTTCATCCCCAGCGCTTCGTGCGGTCGGTCTTGATTGTAGATCTTTACCCAGATCCGACTCCGACGCTGTTGCGCTCGCAGCGTCGGTGCCGGCGGTTTGGCCGTCTCCGCCTTATACACCCGATGCGCCTGCTCATGCGCGCCATTCTGACCTGGCCTGCCCGGCTCAATAAACTCCACCCGTATTCCAAGCCTCAACCACCACACACTCAATCGCGTCAACCCCAGTGCTCCGCTGGAGCCAAACGGAGTGCCATTGTCAGTGCGGATCACGCTGGGCAACCCGTGGCGGGCAAACAGCCTGCTGAAGGCCGCTTGAGTCTGAAAGACGGTCGGCTTTTGCAGTAAATCAATCGCCAAAAACTGACGACTAAACAAGTCGCGCACGGTCAACGGATCGACCCGCACACCATCACCGGTTTTGAACCAGCCCTTGAAGTCAGCAGTCCACACCGCATGGCAGCGCAGCGGTATGGTCAAAGCAGGGCGCTGGCTTGAAGGCCCCTTGCGCCGGCGCCGTTGAGCATGGGGCTGCGCGGTCAAAGACCATGCTTTTAACCAGCGCCCAATCGCCGCCTCCGAAGGCAGACCCTTTCCACCAAAACGCCGGCGCAAAGCCGCACGCAACTTTGGGCTGCCCCAACTCGGATGACTCGCCCGCCACCGCCGGATGCGGGCCAGCCACAGCGGTGCAGGGCGGTTGTGCAAGGCACGAGCGACCCGCGAACGGTCCACCAAAGCCGCCTGCCCTCCATGCATAAAACGACCGATCCATTTATACGCGGTTTTTCTGCTGATCGCCCACCGCCGCGAAAGCACCGCAAGCGGTGTTTTGTGTTTTAGGAATTCCCGAAGGAATTCCCGACGTTGATGAGCAGCAGCGTCATTTCTCCAAGGCATACGTCCATCAATGTGTCACCCATGCGGTGAGCATGAAGTGTAACCCATGCGGTGAGCACATGCACCGCCGGGCGCGCTGGGTTCGAATGCGTTTGCCAAATGTATTTCGCGGCGGTCCCAGCGGTCCCGCCCTACCTCGGAATGACCTGATTGCGGCTACAGTTTTTCTCAAAACGCGCTAATAGGAAGTGATGTCAGGGGTTCGCGGTGCATTGCCGCCTACCAGTCGAAGTCGTTTTCGGTGGTGAGCCCTTTGATGAGCAGGTTTTTCTCCGAGAGGAAAAACTTCGGGTCGCTCACCGGGCCGATGACCTCGAACCCTAGGCCGAGGACCTTGCCTTGCATTTCCAGATTTTGATTCACGAGGTCAACGATCAGGCTTTTGCCGTTCAGGTTGAGGGGGCCATCCACGAAGAAGGTGCCGGTTTTAAAGCCGGCGGGGCCGGCGCTGAAGGCGGGGAAGTCCACGATTTTGAAGGGGACATGCAGCATCACGCGACGATCCACGAGCGCGGCGATCTTGCTGAGGAAAACGATCTCCTTTTGCAGGCTGAGTTCGCGCAGGGCGAGTTTGCCATGCACGGGGGCGTTGCGGGTTTTCCAGTCCACCGTGCCGGAGACGTCGAGCGTGCCGCCGAGGAAGGTTTCGTTAAAACCGTGCAGCGGTGCGACGGTTTGCGCCCAGCCGGGAGGCAGGGTTTCGAGCGGAGCGCAGAGAGTGCGCACCCAGTCGCCGATGTCGGTGAGGGCGAGGGTCCAGGGCTGATGCGGATTCGCGGCGTCGGGCGGTGGCGCGAGTTCGATTTTTAGGGTGCCTTTCCCTGCGGTGCGGAGCTGGAGCGCGAAGCGCGAGGGGCGTCCGGTGCTGAGCGCGGCGTCGAGGCGGGTATCGGGCAGGGTGGTCTGCGGGCCGAGGCGGAGGCTGGCAATGTCGGCGTGGAGGCGGAGGTCGGGCAGGGCCAGCGCGGGCAAAAGTTCGCCGGTGAGAACGGGAAGTTTGGTGAGCGGTGGCGGGATGCTGGTCGCGCCGACGGTGGCGGCGACGGGTTTCGCGGGGGGCTCGGGGGGGGGCGCGGGCAGGTAGGGGAACCAGGCGGCCAGATCAAGCATGGCGGCCTGCATCTTGAGCTCGGCCACGCCGTCGGGAGCGGTTTGCAGATGGAGGCTGGTGGTGGTGGAGCCGATGCGCAGTTCGGAGATGTCCAGGATATGGAGCGCGGGGAGCACGGAGAGTCCGGGGTGAGCCGGGTCGGTGAGTTCGCCGGAGGCTCCGAGTTTAAACGGGGCGGTGGGCAGGCTGTAGGACTCGAGCTCGACGTTGAAACGGGCGGGTTCCCGATCATGCGCGGTTTCCAGTTTGGTCTTGGCGAGCAGGGTGGCGGGGCGCGCCGTCGCTTTGCCCCAGCTGAGCGGAGGCAAGGCGAGTTGGGTGGCTTGCAGGTCGATCGTGCTTTGCGCGCTGATCGCGGCGGCGGAGGCGGTGAACGTGGAGTTGATGACGGGGGCGCCCTCAAACCACGGCGGCATGTTGACGGATGCGGGACGCAGCTCGGCGTCGCCGGTGGCTTCGAGTTGGGCGATGCGAACGTGCGCGCGAGCATCCGTGGCGCCGAGGGTCGGGGAGGCGGGGCGCATCGCGGTTGGCAGAGTGAAGGCGGTGAGTTGCGCGGTGATCTCCGCCTGCACGTCGCGTCCATCGGCGGCGGTTGGCCACGGGGTGCGGGCGGTGAAGTCGAAATGTGCGTCGCCGGCCAGACCGAGGAGGTCCGGGGTGGGCGGGAGCTTGAACTTGGCGGCGGCGGCCTTGAGAAGCGCGGGCAGGCGGTCGAGGGTCAGGTCGGTCCGGCCGGAGAGGGCGAGCTGACTGGGCGTGGCGAGCGGGTTTTCCCATCGGGTTTCCAGCTTCGGCAAACGCACGCCGTCGGTGGCGGCGTCGCGGATTTGCACCGAGACTGCGGCAAGGTCGCCGTTGATCGTGATTTCCTCGGCGGAGACGGGCGGCAGATCGCGCGCTTCCAGCCGGGGTTTGAGCACGAGGCAATCGATGGTCAGTTGGTCGGGTTGCCACGGGAAACGCGGGGCGGGGGCAGCTGCGGGAGTCGATGCGGCGGCGGGTTGCCAGGAGGCTTGCAGGCGGGCGTGGTCCAGCACGCCGCTTTTGCGGGCATCGGCGAGGAGCGGATGCGGCCACAGGGCGGGCGGGACGCGCGCCGCGACCCAGTCCAGCGGGAAGGCCTTTAACTCGAGTTTCATGCGGCTGGGGCCTTGCCGATCAGGCTGCAAGAGGGTGTCGCTCAGGTCCACGGTCGGGCCGGCGAAATCGGCGTGCAGGCGGACTTGTTCGAAGCGCATCGGCAACAAAGTCGCGGTGGTGGCGACGTTGAACTCGGCCACCGGCAGATCGGCGGCGAGGTAGGGATTGGCGCGGATGCGGCCGGGGCCGGCCTTGAGCTCGACGGTCGCGGCCGGAGCGAAGGCGGCGGGAGTGGCGGCGAAGGGATTGGCGGAAAACGCGAGAGATACCGACACGGGGAGGTCGAGCACGTCGGCGGAGACGGGGGATTTGCGCAGGCTGGGCAGGGGCAAGCGGTCGAAGCGCAGGCCGGTGGCGCTCGCCTCCGCCGTGATGCGTTCGCTGGCGTCGTCGTTTCGCCAGATGATGGTGAGGGGAATGCGCTCGGGCCCGACGCGGAGGATGGCCTCTTGTTTGGCCGTCAGCGCTTTGGGCCGTGGATCGACCCAGGGCGGATGCTCGAAGGTGACCTCGGCGGAGGCGCGCATGGTCTCGACTCCGAGCACATCCAGATCCGGGCGCACCGAGGCGAGCGCGTCTTGCAGCGGCTTGGCCAGCAGGGGCAAAAAGTCGGCGGCGTAGGCGTCCGCGAGGGAGAAATCCATGCGTATGCGGGTTAATGCGTCTATACCGGTCAAGGGGGTGGCGGCATCGAGCTGGGTGCGGCCGGCGGAGAAGCGCATGCGACCGCTGGCGAAATCGAGCCGGTCAAGCGTGAGATGGCTCAACTTGTCCTCCAGGCGACCTGAGACGGCGAAGGAAGAAAGCGGGAACGGTTTGGCCAGCCAGCGACGGGCCGGACCGTGCGGCACGATCACGCCGGGGCCGGCGGCGACTTTCCAGTTCGCCCGCTCGACGGTTTTTTCCGGCCAGCGCACCCGCAGGGCGGCCTCGGCCTGGAGCGGTGTATCCAAATCAGGAATACCCATGTCTTGCAACGCGGCGATCTGCCAGAGGGCCTGGTTAAACTCGGGCACGCGCAGGGTGAGATCGACCATGCCGTCGGCTGGATTGAAGTCACCTTGCACATTAAAGGCGATGTGGCCGTCGCGCAGATTCACACCGCTGGCGAACTCCGCGCTGAGCTTGGGCAGACCTCCCGTTGTGGCACCGCCGCCGCTGAGCTTGATGGTGGTGGGGGCGATGCCGACCTGGGGGGCGATTTCCCGTATCCACGCTTGTTCCGACGACAGCAGCTTGGCGGGCAACCAAGGCAGGATATCGGCGAGACGAAGCTCCGCCAAGGTGAGTTCGCCGCTGCCGGCGGGGTTGCCGTGGGCGTCGATCTGCCAGGCAAGGCCGGTGGACGCCAATTGCAGCGGACCGGCGACGAGAGCGAAGGGGGCGATTTTCCCCTGTCGGCCTTGATCGGAGATTTCCCACGAAAGCGCGAGCGGCGAGAGTGGCAGCGCGCGCAGATCCGCGCCGGGCGGAGGGGTGAGAACCCAGGCGTCGGTGTGGAGGTCGCCGTGGAGCTTCAAGACCCTGGCGGTCGCGAGGTCGTAATCGGAGTCGAGGGTCAGATCCATGAGCCCTTGAAGGGAGGGGAGTTTTTCGGGCTCGGGGAGAAAGCGGGTCCAGTCGCCGGGCGCGAGTTTGGCGATGGTGAGGGTGGCGTGCAGTGGCGAGGCGGGAGCCGATTTCACTTCCAGGTCGAGGGTTGCCGGGTCGCGACCGTTTGCCTGTGAAAGCGTGGCTTTCAGGCCCGCCCGCTCCAGCGCGACCGGCGAGAGCGTGCCGACGGCGTCGAAGGCGAGGCCGGCCTTCACGCCGGCGGCGGTGATCGGTAGTTGCATCGTCACCACGGATTTTCCGTCGGGTCGCGCGGACCACTCGAGGCGGGCGGGGCCCGACTTGAGGTCCGGCAGCGGGCCTCCGGTTGGAGCGACGAGGGCCAGGCTGCGCACTGTGACCACGAAAGGATGGTCCGGGGACGGCGTCAGCCATGCGGGCGGCGCGGATGGGGCGGGAGATTTTTCGGTGGTGCTGACGGGGGCGGGCTTAGGTTGTCCGGCGAGGCGCAGTTTGCCATCGGCGTCAGCGGCGGGCCTTAGCTCCACCGAATCCAGGCTCAAGGTGGCTGGCAGCGCACGACGCTCGAAAAGATCGGCGAGGTGCCAGCGAACCTCCAGCGCGTGGAGCTGAATGGCCTGTCGCTGCGTGGCATCGCCGACGGTCACGGCGCTCGCGGTGAGATGCAGGGTGCCGTCGGTGTGCGCACGCAGCCAGAGATCGGACAGGGTTACCTCGCAATCGAAGGCACGGGCTTGGGTCGCGATGGTGCTTCGCAAGACCCAATTCAAGGGCCAGCCGGGCCAGAACAGGGAGCCAACGAGTAACAGGCTGATCAGGAAAATCGTT
>JBEGTN010000152.1:0-40610 GCA_041179405.1 Verrucomicrobiota bacterium | reverse complement strand
GTCGTGCCCGTGGTGCCGGCGGAGAAAAACAAATCATCGGCGGTCGTGGTGGTCACCGCACTGGTGGCGGAGGCACCTGTGGAATCAGTGGACCACAAGGCCGATACACTGCTATCCCACGTGCCGGTCGCCGCGCCGGAGCCGGTGGTGGTGGAATTGGTATCCCAGTAATAAGTCGCCGCACGACCGGAAGGTATGGCGAGCGCGGTCATCGCAAGGGCTAACTTGATGGCATGAGTCGAGGGGGTGTTTTTCAGGGGGGGCATAAAAGGATAATAGAGGCTGGCTCAGAATGCTATTAAATGTTGTTCAATAATTAATTAACTATGAGAACGCGTCACCAACAGGGAAACCGTGGGGGATTGAATTCGGGGTTAGACTCGGGATAAAAGCTCCGCAGTATAACTTCGGCAAAACGTTCGAGGCGTTACCATGTTAGCGATATGAAAGCGGCATCGCAGAAACAGTCGGACCTCGCTCGTATTTTACTAACCCACTTCAAACTGAAGGGCTTTCCTCAGTTATAGATATAGAACGTCGGACACGATCTACAAGAGAGTCAGATTGCCGTCAGAATCCGGCTACCGGATTTTATCGCACTGTCGCTTCGATCTGAACGACAGCGTCGGCGGAGTTGGAACGCTCAGAATAACCTCCACTAGTGTAGGCTCGGATCCGATAGTGATGAACGGTCCCCGCGACCAAACCAGTGTTAACGAAACTAGTCACGTCGCCGCGAAGGTCGGCGATCTCGTAATAAAGGACTTGATCGCTTGAGTGCTCGACCTTGATCCCCGCCTGCTCGGCATGGCCATTCTTCCAGGTGAGTTTAATGGAGTTTTGCTCTATTCCTTGGGCCATCAGTGCAGACGGCGCTTCAGGGATCGGAGGCGGCGTCAGTGTGGTGGCGACATGATCAAAGGTCACCAAGGAGGTTTTACCCGCTGCTTTATTTCCCGCTGCCGCGATCAAACCCACCAAATAGGATTTCGCCATGGAAACGGTGCTGGTTCCGACCATAAACCAAGTCGCTCCGTCCGAGGACTGCGATGCGGTAAAAACATCTCCAACGCGCTGAAGCCTAAACCAGACGGGAAGCCACGTGTAATCGTTGCCCCGTTCGGTGGAGACCGCACCCTTGGATAATGCTCGCGTGACAAAACGCGTCTGACGTTCGCCCGCTTCTCCCAAGGTCAATGCCAGCATCTTCCCCTCGGCCGCCTTGTCTTCACGCATCATCAAACCTGCTTGGTAAACCGGACCTGATCGCTCAAGGAACCGCGCGGTGATCGTAAAGTCACCGGTCACCTGGGTATAAACATATTGGCAGCCGTCTTTCCCGCCCCCGACTCCGGTCCCTTTTGCGGGAAGGACAAACGAGTGCTCGCCAGCTTCCGCATAACCAATGCCCTCTGCTCGATTCAATGTCCCGATCCCGACGGCGGCAAAGTCGCGAGGAAGCTCACTCGCGACCACGGGAGTCGCGCTTACCGATACGGAATCGGGACTGGCACCGGCTTGGTTCAATGCCGAAACGACATAGTAATAAATCGTGCCACCGACAATTTTCGTATCCGTGTAACGAGGCGTAGTCCACTTGGTCGTAGAATAAATGCTCGTGTAGGGGCCGCCCTCGGAAGTGGCGCGCGACACTCTGTAACCGTGAGCGGTATAAGTGCCCGACGGCGACCACGCCAACTCCACCCGGCCGATGCCCGCCGTCGCCGTGAGATCCAGGGGCGCTGGCGCTGGCGCTGGCCGGAAAGCCGGAAACGGAGACGCCGCCGAATCCAAGGTAAAGGTGAGCGTGCCATGACCGAAGACATCAGTCTCACCAGGCTCGGGCCGGCGCAGCTCTGCGAAGCGTTTTACGTTAGGCGCCTTCAGCCCTTGGCGCACGACGTAGTGATTGTAAAGCAACTCGAAGTGTGAAGCTTCCAGACGTCCGTGATAATTCTCGGACACATAGAACTGCCGCGCCCGGTCGGCATTGTCATAAAAAGTATAGGGAACCCCGATCCAAAGCGTGTATTGGGCGGCATATTCGGCCCCCGCAAGCAGACGATTGTCTGCATAGCCGAAGAGATCCAGTCCCTGATTCCAAGCCACCTGACAAAATTCTGAAAGCAAGCCCATCCCGCCCATGGTATGCGCTTGGTCGCGACCGCTCTCCTGCCACTGCCCGAGACCGCCGGGATAAGCAAAGGGAACCGCGTTCATGATGCTTCCCCTGCCCTTGCCGGCTTTAAAATAGGCCACCGCTTGGTCAAATTTCTCACGATCATCGCACAAGACGCCGGTCGCCAAAATACCCAGCATGCTGGCGGCGTCCCAATTGGCCCAATGGCGGCTGTCGGGCGAGCCCCCGTGAGTGGTCAGAAACTCGTTACACTTCGGATACCAGTGGCGGACCAGCATCGTTTTGAACCGCTCGAAGTCATTCTTTTTCCAGCCCGGATAGATCCGTAAAACCTCGCCGGCCACGGCAAAGCTACCAACCGGAATACCCGTAAGGTAATCTCCGGCCGGCGGCTTATTCACGGTGGAGGACCAGGCGTTCGCGATACGCACCGCGCAGTCCGCGTAACTCGTATCGCCGGAGATATACCAGCGCAGCGTGTTGTAATACATCGCGGTCGCGTCGTCCTGCGCACGCTGCCGACTAGGCATGTTCGCGCCCGGCGAAGCCTTGTAGGTATTCTGCGACTTACCGTCGGCGATGAACCGTTCCCAAGCATCAATCCACGGATGTTCTCCAGCGGCTACTTTCTCCTTCATCCGGTCAAGATCGGCTTGGGTATGCAGGCCGCCGGGATGAACAAAGGACTGGGACAGAAGGTTAGAAGCGAAACCGACAAAAAGAACCAGGAGATGAAAACTTGCCCTTGGTTTGAACAGATGGCGGTGCATTTGGGTTTAAATCCGGGTTGGGTATCCGTCGTTGTTTGATTTTCAGAACATAAGCGTGCTAGCAGAGCTTTAACACGGGGAATTCCACTTCCAGCGCATCGGATTTCTGCGCATACCAATCGCCCAACTCGGGTAGGCAAAACCCGTCTGGGTGTTCGCGGTCAGCCCTTAACGAACCCCAAGCGGATGCAAAGATTTTCAGAACTTCGGCAGCCGCACAGGTAACTAAAAGCCAGAGGAACATGTCGGTAAGCCGAATCGAATAATATGACACGAGAGCAAAAGTGCGCTATGAAATTGGCGTGGCTTTCCCACTGGCGATTAGGGATTGGTAGAAACGGAAAGCCGCAGGAAACGGCGGAGATGTCCGGAGACTACTTGGGGATCGGTCACAACGATGGGACCGGCGAGATTACCAACACCAGAGCTGGACCAGAGCACTTCGGGCCAAGGCGTGGCCGCAAGATCGTCGGTCGCCTGCACTTGGTAAGTAAGGGTCGAATCGGCAATCAGGTTAAACGCGAGCGTCAGGTGACCGAGGCCATCCAGCCCAAGGATAGGCGGTGCGATGGAAGCACTGTCCACCGGAGACGTGCCAAGCGCGTATTCCAGGAGATTGGTCGCGCCGTCGCCGTCAGGATCGGCGGTGGCGGCCGCATCGCCGGTGGCGGCCACGGCGCCGAAATAGCCCACTCGCCACGCTTGTAATGCGGTGAGTGTAGTGGCGGAGACTTGAGCCGAAAAGCCACTTGTGCCCGCTGCGCCTGTGGCGGTGATAACGTAGTAGTAAGTCGCGCCAGGGGTGAGACCGATATCGGCATGCACAAGCAGGCTCAAACCACTGGAGACCGGGGTGTAGGGACCGCCGCTCACCGAACCGCGCAAGAGCGTATAGCTCGTGGCACCAGAAACAGCGCCCCAACTCAAGTTGATCTGACTGGCTGAGTTGGTTATCGCTGCGAAGCTCGTGGGCGCGGCGGGTAGAGGAGCGGGGGTGAGCGCGACGATTTGGATACCGTTGATGGGCGCGCGAGGTCCGGTGTCAGTCGAGGTTCCGGTGGAAGTGAGCGTGAAAGACGAGCCGGTCTGATTGGCAAACACGACATAGTTCCCACTTGAGTTAGCAGCCCTCGAGAACGCGCCGGAAAAATTGACGGACGGACCATCCGTCGCGGTGATCAGCTGGGTGCCAATGGAATAGCGGCCAGTTTTCGTGGACGTGCCGTTATCGCCATCGCAGTAAACGTAAACATCGTAACCATTCGCTGTGATAGCGGCTGGCAGCCCGGTAACCGTCACTGTGGTGGTGGAAGTGGCGCTGGTATCGAGGTATCCCTTCATCAAGCGGGAGTTTCCGCCGGCATCGGTGATTGATATGCTCCAGATATTATTGGCAACCCAAGACACTCCGGCTGTGGTCGTGCCGCCCGAGCGTTCGAGGAGAGATAGGAGCGAACCGGAGGCGCCGGACGCATTGTTCCAATTGGTGCTGGCTACCACACCGGCGAGTTCGGCCGTTCCCAGCGTGGCGGGCGTGCCGTTCCCAGTGCTGCCGCCACGGAAGTTGATGCCAATGGCGTAGGAGACGGGGATCGCGAAAACCTCATTCGAATTCACGCTCTCCGAACCTTCGGACATCGCGCTGATCACGTAATAATAGATCGAACCAGAGGTGAGCGCGGCGTCGCTATAACTGGTGGCAGCCACATTGGCCGCTACGGTCGTGTAGGGGCCACCGGCAACGGTGGCGCGTTGCACACGATAACTGCCGGCACCCACGACCGCCGCCCAAGCAAGGTCCACGCGATGAGCGTCAACGACGGTGGCCGTAAGCCCGGTCGGAGCGGCGAGAGGCGGCGGCGCACTCACGGCAACGAGCAACGAAAGCTCGCCAAGTTGCAGGCCCGTGGCATCCCCGTTGTTGGCGATGACATTGAGCCGGTAATAGCGAAACGAAGTGGTATTAGTTATGTAGTATCGCTTCGGAAAATTTCGGCCCAAAAACAGCTGTCCGCTTTCGCTATCAAGTGTAGTCCAGGTGCTACCGTTGCTAGAGCCCTGAAACTGCCAATCCATCGGGTCACGTCCGGGCACATCGGAGCCGCTGACCAAATCATATGCGGTTATCACCTGCGCGCCTGCGGAAGAAAATGCATAGATCAACCAGCCGGTGGTGCCGGCGTTGCCGTTGAACCATTTCGTGCCGCTATTCAGATCGAATGCCTTGGCCGCTCCCTCGGTGGTGGACGAGCCATTGGCGCTGGCCACAGCGCTGCCTCCAATCGCGACGTTCACCATCGTCGCGAGTGGCGTGACTACCTCCTCGGGCGCGGGTAAACTTTCACCAGCGCTGTTTGCGGCGGTAACGACATAGTGATAAGTCGTGCCGTTCGTCAGCGGAGTATCGACATAGCTGGTGCCGTTCAAGGTGGCGATTGTCTGATAGGGTCCTCCGGTGACGAGGGCACGCTTCACCTTATAACTCGTCGCACCAAAGGACTCAGTCCAACGCAAGGGAACGTGGCCATCGCCCGGCGAGCCGTAAACCGCAATGGGCACCTCGGGAACAAACACTGTTCCTCCGGTGCCGCCGGTAACACTGACATTGGTGAAGGTGGAGGTATTGAGCGTGCCATTGACCAACGACGATACCGCCAGACCAATGTAGGCGGTGCCGCCAAGGTTATCCATCGTCCCCGTAATGATCGTGGCCCAGCTGACGCCATCGGGCGAGGCGTAAGTCGTAACAAGATTCCCCCTACGTTCGACTTTCACCCAATACGGGATCCTTGGGACGGGATAGGACTGGGCCTCCCAGTTCGACCCGCCATACATGCTTCTCCAACCATCGAAGTAGGACTCCACCTTCGTCGAGGGCGTGATGGCGACCCACGCCTTGGCCAACGGTTCGGAATTTAGATCGGAGCGGATCATCACCCCCGCCTTCGCGCTGGCGTGCGTATTTTGCACGGAATTAACCTTGGCAATCATGGTGCAGTCGCCGGTCACTTGTTTATAGAGAAAATGAAATTTCTCCGCACCGTGGGTCCAGATGTCGGTGCCGCCGCCGCTCACGGTCCATGTGCCTGCATTGTAAGTGCCGGTGCCTACCGGAGTCGCCCCGCCTATGTCGATATTGGTCAGCCCGGCACCGACTGGGCTTGCGGATGGGAATACGATGGCTGCGGGTTGCGTGGCGGTCGAGGTGTCCGATGCTTTTAGAAACATGAAAGCGTCCATGTTTTGCGCCTGTGCGGCCAGCTTTGCGGTCAGGTAGGGAGCGCTAAGGCCCTTTCGCAACACGTAAGCGCCTTTCATGATGTTAAACGCCATGGGCTCCGCCTGATAACCAGCAGCATCCCAAATCGAGAGGTAATACTCGTCCGTGGTGCCCATAGGAACGAAAGGAGTGGTCACGCCGAGATTGAAACGGGCGTAGTATTCGCCCATCGCCAAAATGCGGTTATCCCGCTCGGAAAACACATCGATGCCCTGCTTCCAAAGCACCTCCGAAGTGAAGGCCATCGCGAGCATCTGCCCATAGGAGTGGCCTTGGTCTCGCCCGGTCTCGCCGTGCTCACCATTGGTCAACGTGTTGACAAAGCCGGTCGAGGGGAAGGAGCGCAACTGGTTCAGCGCCTTGTTCAGACGAGTCGAATCATCACAAAAAACCGCAATGGCCGTGCCGGCGGACAAGGCCAAGCCACCCTTATTGCCGGGACCGAGCACCTCACCGCCCAAACCGGTGGCCGGCCAATACACATTGGCGAACAGGCTCTTCACCGCCGTGGTGTCGGCCTCTGTCCACCCTGACCAGGTGCCACGCAAAATGTCCGCGCCGCCGACATAACGAAAAGCATGATCTCCCAGATCAAGCTGGGCCTCTGTGCCGACGAATTCCGTCTGGGTGTTGGCCCAAGCGATCAGGATGTCGTGCGCTTTTTGCGCATAGGCAACATTGCCGGTGAAATACCACATGCGGGACAGGTTCCAAACCGCCTGCATGTCGTTCATCCATTCGTTACGGTTCACATGCGGGTTGCGACTAACCGAGGCGAAAGGCCCCTGCATGGTGTAAGTGAGCTGGGAACGACCGTCAGCGACGAGTAAGTCATAGCCCGCCTTCCACGGCTGCTCACCGGCGAGCACCTTGGCCTTCACCGCGTCGAGATCAGTAACAGTGAGCGGGATACCGGGATGCGTGAAAGTCTGTGCCCGCGCACCAGAAACGAAGCCGAGGACGATCAGTAAAATAATCCCGATGGAGCCCAGTTTAAATAGTAAGGATTTCAAATTCATATCGGCCTAAGATCAGTCAGGGCGCGGTGACGGAGAGCCGCAAGAAACGGCGGGCAATCCCGGAAAGAGCCACCGTATCCGTAACGACAACCGGTCCAGTCACATTGTTCGCACCTGTGCTGGCCCAAATGATTTCCGGCCACGGAGAGACCACAAGGTCGGCGGTCGCCTGCACCTCGTAAACCAGTCCGGGGTCGGCGATACGGTTGAATGAAAAAATCAGATGTCCGGCCTCATCGCGACCCAACACGGGACGCACGACAGAGTCTCCGACGACCGGCGAAGTCCCAAGCGCGTATTCGAGTAAATTCACCATACCGTCCCCATCAGGATCAGCCAGATCGGCGGCATCCCCACCGGCCACCGTCGTATCAAAATAGGCCAAACGCCAATCCTCAGCGAGACTATGCGTGATGGCAAAAGTCACCACACTGGCCGCTCCTTCGCCAACGTCGCCGACGGCACTCACCCGGTAATAATAAGTCGAGACCGCACTCAACCCCGTATCGAGATAACTAGTAACGCTCACACCGGCCGCGATGGTAGTGAACGGTCCTCCGCTGGCGGTCGCGCGCATCACTTTATAGCTAGTTGCGCCGGAGGATGCCGCCCAACCCAAAGCAATTTGCGTAGCCGAAACCGGCGACGCAATCACTCCCGTCGGCGCGGCGGGCGGGATCGCCTTGTAGAACTCGATCTCGGCAACATTACAAAAGCCATTCGTCGGAGAAAGATAGCGCACATAACGATACGTGACGGCCCCGGTGACATTCGCCTGAGTATAAAGATTGTAGATCGGCGCGGAAGGCACGGTGTAAAGAGTGACCACGCCACTGGAGAAACTGGCGGAGTTGGAGGCCTGAAAGAGTCCACCCACCATGCGACTGGCGTTGCCGTTGCGCGGGATGTAGCGCACCTGGGCGACCACTTGCGGACTACCGAGATCGAGCCCCACCCAATGGCCCGAAGCGGTCGGAGCATCAAATGCAGTGGACGCAAGTCCATCCAACGCAGCTTCCTTGCGTGTCGCGGGATCGTTATTCCAAGACGTGGTGGTGCTGCCAATAATCGTGCCGGTCAGCTTTTGCAGCAACTCCACCTGCGGTGCAGGCAATATGACGCTCTCCTCCGGCGACGACACGCCCGCGCCGAGGGCATTCGAGGCAACGATGACATAATAATAAGTGTATCCGTTGGCCACGCTCGTGTCCACGTAGCTGGTGCCGGAGAGCGTCGCAATTAAGGTGTAGGGACCACCGGAAACGGCAGAGCGCTTGATCGTATAGCCGGTCGCACCAAATGACTCGAACCAACGCAACGGCACCCTTGCATCGCCAGGCGAACCCAAGATCGCAACAGGCGCTATGGGGACGGCGACAGGAGCAGCGCCATTGCCGCCCGTGACGCTGACGTTGGAAAGTATCGTGTTGGCGGAAGTAGCACAAAGGCCAACGTAGTTGACCGCGCCCAGATTATTGAACTCGCCTGCGGCGGAGCAGGCCCAACTTGCGCCGTCGAGTGAACTGTAGGTATTCACCCGATTGCCGATGCGCTCGATTTTCACCCAATAAACGGACTGCGGAAGCGTTTGGTCGCGGTATTCCCAATTTGAGCCCCCTCGAACGTTGGTCCAACCATGAAGGTAGGATTGAACATGCGCATCCGTCGTTACAGCCACCCAGGCGCGTTGGCTGGCCGAAGCGGAAAGAGAATTGCGGAACATCAAACCGGCGCGCGCAGTGCCGGAACCGGCAGCGGTCACGGACTCGACTTTCGCCATCATCGTGAAGTCTCCCGTCACCTGTTTGTAGGTGAAGCCCACATTATCGTTCCCGTGCGTTTGCATGTTCGTGCCCGTGCTCGTCAGTGTCCACTGGCCCTCCGAATAGGCACTGGCGCCGGTCGGACTCGGACTGCCGATATTCACGTCGTTCAAACCAGCATTTATCCGACTGTGGGCAGGGTAAACAAATGGCGCGGGCGGTGTGGCGGTTGAAGAATCGGCCGTTTTGAAGAAAACGAAATTATCCATATCGACCACACGTCCAGCCCTGAATTGTTCGATATACGGGGAGCGCAGGCCTTTTCGCACGACGTAGGCACCGTGCAGTAAATTGTAGCCCGACCCGCCATTGGGCCAAACTGCTGTCGTGTTAGTCAAATAGAGCCAATCCGTGGTGCCCATCGAAACGAAAGGCGTGGGTAGCCCTAGATTAAAACGAGCATGATATTCGCCAATCGCGAGCAGGCGATTATCCATCTCGGAGTAAACATCGACTCCCTGTTTCCAAAACACCTCGGCAAGAAACGCCATGGAAAACCACTGTCCGTAGGCATGTCCTTGGTCCCGTCCGGTCTCGCCGATTTCACCGGACGACAGCGTATTCAATAAGGCGCACTCTCCGCCAGTCCGGTAAAGGCGTAACACAGTGTCGAACTTGGTTTGGTCGTCATTGAAAACCGCAATGGCGGCTCCGGCAGCCAAAGTAAGCATGCCTTTGTTGGCAGGCCCGAGTGCGTCTCCATTAGTAAACGCGCCTGGCCAATATACATTTGCGAAAAGCGACTTCACTGCCGTGGTGTCAGAAGCGGCCCAGCCGGGCCAGGTGCCGCGTAAAATCGAGGCCGCACCGCCGTAGCGATAAGCGTAGTCGCCGAGATCGAGGTTGGATTCGTTGCCAATAAATTCGATCATGGCCGCGCCCTGTCCAGTGGTGGGATCTACCGCACCGGTGCCGCTCGCCCAACCGACCAGAATATCTCGCGCCTTTTGCGCGTATGCAGTGTTGCCGGTGAAATACCACAGGCGGGAAAGATTCCATGCTGCCTGCATGTCATTCATCCACTCGTTGCGCCGCACATGCGGATTACGACTGACCGAAGCGTAAGGCCCTTGCATGGTGTAGGTGAGCTGGGAATGGCTGTCCGAAAGAAGCGCCGCGTAACCAGAGGCCCAAGGCTCTTTAGTCAGGTTCGCCTTGAGCGCGTCCAGATCGGCAATAGTAAGCGGAATGCCGGGATGCGTGAAGCTCTGTGCCTGAATCGCCGAAACTAGAAAACCGAGCCATAACAGCCCTTTTGTGAAGAGAAACCCCGACCGCAGGAAACGATGAATAAACAAGGGAAACATAGTGTAAAAATCTACCAAGGAATCAGGGCGCGACGGGTTGGGCGAAGAACTCAATCTCGGCCACGTTGCAGCTACCGTCGCGGGGCGAAAGATAACGCACATATCGGAAAAGACCGACAGGGGGGATCTCCACTTTGGTGAACACGCCGCGCGCGGGTGTGCTCGTAATAGTCAGTAAATCGACGGCGTCGCTGAAATCTGGCAAGTTGGCTCCCTGGAATTTTCCACCGACCATACGCTCGTCAAAATGGGATCGACTGTCGTCAGGTCGGGGCGCGAAACGAATCGCGGAGATCCGCGCCGCGCCGCTCGCCCCAAGATCCAGCCCCACCCAGGAACCGGTGACCACAGGCGCGTCAAAAAAAGTTGCTGGATTGCTATCAAAAGCAGCCTCTCGCGTGACGGCGAGGTTGTTGCCGTAAGAACCACTCGTGCCGATGACCGTGCCAACGAGGGGACCAGAAAGCGCGATTGCACGATAAAATTCGAGCTCGGCCACGTTACAACTGCCACCACGAGGGGAAAGATATCGCACATAGCGGAAAAGTCGCGCGACAGAAACCGTCTGCTTTGTCCAAGTGCTTGGAACCGGCGCTTCGCCAATGGTGAATATATCCACGGCGTCGTGAAAATCGGCAGAGTTGGCTCCTTGAAACTTCCCTCCGATCATGCGCTCGGCAAAGCGAGAGCGGTCATCTTCCGGCCGGGACACGTAGCGCACCTCCGTGATGCGGACGGCTCCACCCGCGCCAAGATCCAGCCCCACCCACGCACCTGTAACCACGGGCGCATCAAAGTAAGTCTCGGTGCTTTCATCCAGCGCAGCCCCGCGCGTGCTCGCGGCAATATTGCCGTAAGATCCCGAAGTCCCGATGATGGTGCCGCCAAGGCGGCCTGCGGGCGCTGCCACCAGCGCAGGCGCGCCACCGACCGAAACCTCTGCCAGCGCAGGCATGTGACCGACCGGCGCTCCAGTGAAGGCCACCCGCACGTAGGCTATACCCCGGCCAAAGTCGCCAAGGGACGTGCGCACCTGCTCTGTGCTGCTCGTGTCGGATTGATCGACCACGGTTTTCCACGTGAGGCCATCCACGGAAACTTCGATACGATAGCGATAGTTTCCCACCTGCGGAAATACCAAGGTTACGCGATTAACATCGTAGGCCACCTCAAGGAATACCTGCCACCAAGCTTCGTGCTGGCCGGGGACCGCACGCCAAACCGTGGTGGGATCGCCGTCATTAGCCAACGAGGAGGCGGTGCCGACGGCTGAACCGGAGGTCGTGGTAGGTCGATTGTAGGCCAGCACCTGGCTGACATCAGAAGCGGAAGACGACGGCTTGGCGGCACCGACACGTGGATCGGAACCGATAGCCGATGCGGAAGCGACCACCTTGGGCTTGAAGCGAGCGTAGGGGCGGTTTGGCACCAATTGGGTGACGCCCTCAACGTAGGCGGGAGAACCGGAGGACGTGATGGTCAGGACGGCATCTCGCAGACCCGGCGAGGTCGCGCGAATCACACTCACGCCGGCCTGATATGAACGGAAGGCGATAGCCGCTTGGCCGTCGCGGATGGCAATATCGGAGGCGTCGCCGTTGCCCGACGGGGTGAAGGTAATGACGCGTCCGGTGGGGAATTCGCCCGGCCCGGACTCGATGGTAAGCGTTACCGACGCAGTGTTGCTCAGCGGCGTGCCCGAAGCGGAAAGGATCGCAACTAAGATCTGGGTATCATCGGTGCCGTCAACGGACGATAGCGTTGTCTTATCCGCACTCAGGCCGAGTTTCGCGACAGTGCCGGCAACGGGCCACTCAGGCGGCGGGACGCCGACATGGACGTTGCGATACCAGAAGTAAGCGCGCTTCGGGATACGGAAGTAATCCACGATGCCCATGCGAGCGAGGTTGAGGCCGGCGAAGCTACCGTGGTCAAACATGCACCACACGGCCTCGCCGCTACGCCAAGGATACCGCGTCGGCATTCCGTCTGTGAGCTTGGCTTTCAAATCGCCCCAACCTGGATCATAGGCACCGGGTCGGTCGGTGATCACGCTGCCGTATTCAGAAACCAAATTCGGAACGCCTGGATTTTGAAACACGGGCTGGGTGGCACCGTCGCCATTGTAGGCGGCGAGGTCGCCGATCTTGTCGAGGCGAGTGCTGTTGAGCGGACGCTGCGCACCGCCGATGGCAGCCGGACGACTGGGGTCAAGCTCATGACTGAGCGCTACAGAGGCTTCGAGCAGTTTGTGGACCTTCTCCATCGGGCAGTCGGAGAAAAATGCTTCGTTGCACACGCTCCATGTAACGATGGAGGGATGGTTGCGATGGATGCGGATCATGGCGCGCAAACTATCCAAGACACTTTGAGCGAAACCTGCCTCGTCCTCCGGCGTGACCGGATAGGCGCTAGCGCTCCAGCCGCCGTCGCTGTGACGCCCCCCTATGCCCCAGAAGTTATTCTCCGAAAGCCAAAGCACGCCGAGGCGATCACAAGCTTCGCCAAAAGCCGGATCCTTAGGATAATGGGAGCCGCGAATAAAATTAAATCCGGCGTCCTTCACCATCTGCACATCACGAAACAAGGCCGCGTTCGTCACGGCATCGCCCCACCCCGCTTGGTCCTGATGCACATTGGCTCCCCGCAGCCAGGTGGGCTTACCGTTAAGGAAGAAACCACGGTCTGCGGTCCACTCAAACCAACGAAATCCGAAAGTAGTTTCAAAGGTATCGGCCAGCTTGTCCCGCGCTAAAAACGCACCTTTGGCGATGACCGAAGTGCGAGCACGGTAAAGGTCGGGGCTATCAGGATGCCAAAGCCTGGGGCCAACGATGGCCGGAGTCGTCTGGTCAAAGACGACGGTGGCACCAGCGGCGATCCTGAGCGTGGAAATGACGCTCGCGACCTTCGAGCCGGCAGGGTCGAAAATATCCGTGCGAACTGCAGCCGTCCGGTCGGCGGAAGATGCGTTGCGAACCTCGGTCCTGATATTGACGGTGCTCGAAGCGCCCGCCTTGGCGGCAAGCGTCGGAGTGGTGACAAAGGTGCCATACCAGACGACATGCAACGGATCGGTGACGACCAGCCGGACATCGCGATAAATGCCGCCGCTGAAGGTGTGGTCGCCGGCCCGTGGCGCAAGATCGGGCCTCCACAGATTGTTGAGCCGCACCGCGACATGATTTTCACCCACCCGAACCACACGGGTCACGTCCAAAGAAAAGCCGGTGTAACCGCTCTGATGCCGACCGACGAGCGCGCCGTTCACATAGATTTCGGCATCACGAAACGCTCCCTCGAATTCGATAAACACGCATTTTTCCGCCGAGTCCGCAGGCAGGTTAAGCGTCTTTCGATACCAACCATAACCGCTATAAAATCCAGTCGCCATGAAGTAGGGCAGACTGAAAGTGTGCGGTAAGTTGATGTCGCTCCATGCGGCGGCGTCGAAGCCCTCGGCCTGCGCACCCGCCGGATCACCGAGCTGAAACTTCCACTCACGATTAAGATTAGTCGTGTCGCGAGCGAAACCGCATACCGCATTCGAGGCTACGATCAGCAACACGACGAGGCGACAGGGGAATGATCGGAGGGTGATCAAATGCATGGCTCGTGGTCAGGGTTGACTGTCGGTGCGAAAGGGTGAAGCAGGCAGTCCTGCATCGTTGTAGAGATTAACATCGGGGCAGTTCGCCCAGCCGTAGCGGACGGCGACAGGCGCGTTTAGCTCGGGGCTGGTCACTACGACTTTATCGCCTCGAATCTCGGCATAAGCGGCAAGAAAACGTCCGTCGGCTCCGGCGATCTCGAAGCCCCTAAGTGGTCCGTTCCGGGCGACCAGGCCACCGCCCAGATGATCAAACGCGAGCCATGCCTCGGAACTCGAGACACGAAGTTCGCGGAAACTCGGACCAGAGAATTCGGATTTATCACCGTAAGCCAAGGCACGGGCGGCGAGGGCGAGTCGAGAGCCGACGGGGGCTTTGTCTGCCGGATGAATATCGTCGGGGTCGCCAAGATCGGTCGTAACGACCAACGCGGTGCCTGAGGTGTGGTTGACCGCGATGCGCTGAGCCTCACGGATCGCAGGAGGCATTTTCCCAAAGGGAGCGATTTGAACGACAAGGAAAGGCAACGCAGGTTGGTGCCAAGCAGCTCGCCAGCCTTGGATCAGCGCCGGGAGAAGGGTGCGGTATTGCGCAGCGCGGTCCTTGTTGTCCTCTCCTTGATACCAGAGCACACCCTTTATCGGGAAATCGGTCAGCGGCGCGATCATGGCGTTGTAGATACAAGAGGGCGCGCGGTTGTTGAAAACGGGGGCTTGGGGGATAGCCTTGCGCGTGAAATCGAGGGTCGCTCTCTGCGCCCATTCACCCGCGAGGCGAATCGAGGTCGAGTCGAGTTCGAGGCGGAACGCGTCACGGTTGGCCAGCCAGCCGCCGCTGCCACCCATGTTGACAAAACGGACAGCGACAACATTGCGACCAGCCCGAAGCGCCCCGGCAGAGACTGAATAACGGCGGTCGACATCCCAGCGAGACTCCGCTCCGACGCGCACCCCGTTCACCCAAGTCGTATCGCTATCATCGATACGACCAAGATGGAGAGTGCCGGATTTTCTGGCCTGGTCTGCGCTCAGGTCGATCACACGACGATACCAGATGACGCCGGAGTAGCCGGTTTTTCCAAGTTGATCGAGTGTCGCCGGCAGATTGGCGACCGTCCATCCGTCGTTTTCAGACACGGGCAAATCGACCTGTTCCAGCCCGGCTAAAGAACCAGGATCGTTTTGATCGAGCCAAATGCCGGGCTCGACCGAGCTGCCTTCCTGCAAGGCGGCCACCTCAGCAAAATCCGGATGCGTTTTCAGGGCGGCGCGACTCATCCAAGACTCGGCGGGCGTGCCGCCCCAAGACGAGTGAATGATGCCGATCGGCACCTGCGCGACGGGCTGAAGATCACGGGCAAAAAAGAAACCGACGGCGGTAAATTCCTTGGCCGTGGTCGGGGTGGTTACGCTCCAGCGTCCCTTGGCATCGCGAACGGGAGAGGTTGAAATGACTTGGGGAACATAGAACTGACGAATAAGTGGAAGATCGGCCGCCGCAGCGGCTTCGCGCCATCCAGTGATTTCCTTTTGTCCCCTCCGGGGACCCAGCTCCCGCTCCATGTTGGACTGACCGCTGGCCAGCCAGACATCGCCAACGAGCAGATCGCGAACGGTGATCCTGTTGCCGCCTACAACGGTGAGCGTCCGGGGCATCATGCTGGCGGCGAGGGGCTGAAGCGTAAGCCGCCAGTGCTTATCCACGTCGGCGACGGTAGACACCTTTTGATCCGCAAACTCGACTGTGACCGACTGGCCGGCGGGCGCATCGCCCCAGACCGGAAGTGGAACGTCGCGTTGAAGCACGGCATGATGCCGGAACAGGCTGTTGATGCGCGTAAACGTTGCTGAATCAGCAAGCTCGCGTCCGGAAATGGTGCGCGCGACGGCCCGCGCCATCACGAGGGCACCCTCATTATTGGGATGCACACGGTCGGGCAAAAGCGCCGGAGTATTCACGAGCGCGGCGTGCATATCGATGAGACCAAGGCCGAGGCGCTCGGCCAGTTCGTCGATAATCTTAATCTCCTGCTGGATGTTTGCTTCGTTGATGCCGTAGTTCCCGATTCCAGGAACCGGACATGGGCGACAAACAAAAATGCGCGGCACGGAGGGAAGCGCCTTAAAGATGTTGATCAAATCCCGGTAGTCTTGGGCGAATTCGGCAAAGTGGACCCAGTTTTGCGGCTTCGTATCGTTGGTCCCGAGCATGATTATCACCACATCGGGGCGAAAATCCTGCGCGCGTTGGAGAGCGGCTTCCCGCCAGTAAGAGTAGTCGCCTTTACGCAAAAGGGTGCGTCCGCTGACTCCGAAATTGCCGACTTCCCAGTCGTCGCCGAGGAGATCCTGTAATTGCGCCGGATAAGCAAAGCCAGGACTCGCCCCACCCCCTTGGGTGATACTGTCGCCCACGCAAGCCACACGAATCGGCTCGGTGAACCCTTTGGGATCAAGCGGACCGGACGCGGAGCAAAGCACGGCCGCCTGCAAGAACAGTAAACCAGCCGAAAAAACCTGGCACGCGGCACGAGTAAACATAGACATGCGAAACGCGGGGATCACCGGGTTTTAAGATTCGAATCGAGTAACACGCTCTCCCCTGGCTTGAGTGAAATCGCGACCGACTTAGCACCATGGCGCACCTGACTGCTAGTGCCGGCCACACTACGAATGAGTGCGGTTTTCAAGCGACCGTTCTCCCATGTGAGATCGACCTCGAAGCCGCCACGCGCCCGCAGTCCCTTGACGCTGCCGGACGGCCACGCCGCTGGAAGGGCAGGCAGCAAATCGATGTAGTAACAATCCTGTCCGGGGGCGGCGGGATCGACATAACGCTCCTGCGACTGGAGGAGCATTTCGTTCAGGCCCGAAACGAAGCCGAAGTTACCGTCGATCTGAAACGGAGGATGCGCGTCGAAGAGATTCGGATACGTGCCACCTGCATACTGCATGATTGTCTTAAGTTCCTCGGTGTATCGGAGCTGGTTACTCATGAGCATCTGCGCATGGTCACCATCGCGAAGACGCGCCCAGAAGTTGATTTTCCAGGCAAGGGACCACCCGGTGCCGTCGTCGCCACGCTGCTGAAGTGTGACCTTGGCCGCTTGAGCCAGCGCGGGAGTGCCCAAGACCGTAATTTCGTGGCCGGGATGCAGGGCGAAGAGATGAGAAACATGACGGTGCTCATCCTTCGGATTATCCCAATCCTGCCCCCACTCCATGATCTGGCCGTGACGGCCGATCTGCGGTGGGCGGATGCGATCGCGAGTCTGCTCAATCTTCTGGCGAAATTCGTCATCTCCACCGAGCACGGCGGCCGCTTGAGCGGTGTTGTTTAACAGATCCCACACAATGGATTTTTCCATCGTCGCGCCTTCGCAGACAGTGGACCGCACCCCTTCATTAGTGACGAAGGTGTTCTCCGGCGAACTGGAGGGAGAGGTGATAAGTTTGCCGTCCTTACCCTCAACCAAGTTGGCCATCCAAAACTCAGACGCGCCCTTGAGTGTAGGATAAACCGAACGCAGATAGTCGATATCGCGCTTGAACGCATAGTGTTCCCACAGGTGTTGGCACATCCAAGCGCTGCCGCCGAACCAAACGCCCCACGGAAGCTGTCGGCCAGGGGACGTCCAACTCCAGCCGTTGGTTGTGTAGCCGACAACCCAGCCCGGAGTGTCGGGGCCGAAATATGCGCGAGCGGTTTTAGTGCCGGGCTTCACGAGATTCTGCGTCATACGAATCATCGGCAGATGCATCTCACCGAGGTTGGAAGGCTCGGCCGCCCAGTAATTCATCTCGTAGTTGATATTGGACTTGTAGTCGCACTTCCACGGCAGATCGAAGCCGTCGCCCCAGATGCCCTGCGAATTGGACGGGAGAGGATTATCCGGCCGGCTGGAGGAAATAAGAAGGTAGCGACCGTATTGGTAGAAGAGCGAGGCGAAGGCCGGGTCGGGCTTGTTATGGTAGGCGCGGAGACGCTCATCAGTGGGAGTTTGGGTATTCTGGGCACCGAGATCGAGTTTCAGGCGGTCGAAATATTCGCGATAATCGGCAATGTGCGCCGTGCGCAAATTCGCATAAGTTTTCTCGGATGCCGCGTGTATCCGTTTTTCGGCGACCGAGAGATCGCCGCCCTTGTATCCGAGGTCATAATCGAGGACGAAAGTCGTGGCGGCAGAAAGCAGTATGACCACCTCATCAGCATTTTCCACGAGTAGATTATCGTCCGCAGTGCCGGTGACGCACCCGCCCTTCGCGAGAACGCGGGCTCGCACCTCGTAACCCAGAGTGCTACCGGTGTTTCCAGTCATCACGAGCGTATCACCGCCCTCCACACGAGTTTGGGCTCGCTCCCCCCGACTCAAGCGGAATTTGAATGAAATCGCACCTGGACGGGTAGCGGTAAAACGCTGCACGAGCACTTGGTCAGGAGCACTGGAGAAAATCTCCCTCTGGTAGCCAATGCCATCGACCGTGAAGCCGACAGTGGCGACGGCCTCGGCGATGTCGAGCTGGCGGCGATAATCCCTCATCTCGCCGGCAGGCAAAATGAAATCGAGGTATAGGTCCCCCAAGGTCTGATACGAGTTTCTATAAGGCTCGGACCCATTGAAGCGATCATTGGCGAGTCTTTCGGCCCCATCGTATTTACCCTCTCGGATTAAACGACGAAGCTCGGGCAGGTTCTTCCAAGCGTCTTTACGGTCGGCATCTGGTTGTGGGTTTCCCGACCAGACCGTGATATCATTTAGCTGAAGCCGTTCGTTGGTCGGCTGACCGAAGACCATGGCACCGAAACGGCCGTTGCCAATAGGCAGCGCCTTTATCCATGCGTCGGCAGGCTGTTTATACCAAAGAACAAGATCAGATCCGGACGCTGCCGCCATGGTCGCATTTCCATCGGTTATTATGGCGAAGGCATGGCCAGCGCCAAAAGCAAGAGCCATGGTGACAAGACAACGACGGAACAGTGGGCGGACAATCATGGGCAAACAATGAAGAGAGAAACGGTAAAACAGACACGCAGACACGAATTCAAGTGACACGCTGGAACGCTTTTCGCGGCCAAATCTCGAACGAGTGGGAACTACGAAGGGGAATAGGATTTTAAATGAATACTCTCTGCCGACATTATCCACGAAGACGGCTGTTTACCCTGTTAACTAAACTGACCTGAGCTGCATTTCGGACCTTATACCCGATTCCATTTAAGCCAGTGATGTTAACACGGTAACACCATAGGGCAATGGCCCGTCGCAAACCGCAAAGCCAAGTCTGCTCCTTTTTATCCACACATGAATTCGTCCTCCCCCGCCCTGTTTGATCGCGCTTTCTTTCCAGGCGAACGTTGGCTCGATACGAGTGGCCGCCCGATCAATGCCCACGGTGCCGGTTTCCTTCATCACGAAGGCATTACTTATTGGTATGGAGAGCATAAAATCGACGGAAGCGCAGGCAACGTCGCGCATGTCGGAGTGCGCGTTTATTCTTCGAGGGATCTTCACCAATGGCGTGACGAAGGCGTCGCGCTACAGGTCTCTACCGATCCGAAACATGATCTTGTGGTCGGCTGCATCATGGAACGCCCAAAGGTCATCCATAATCGCAGCACCGGTCGTTTCGTGATGTGGTTTCACCTCGAACCGCCGGAGAGTGGCTATGCTGGAGCGCGTAGCGGCGTTGCGGTGGCGGATTCGCCAACCGGTCCCTTTCGTTACCTCGGTAGTTTACGTCCCAATGCCGGAGTGTGGCCCGAAAACGTTCTCGTCGAAAAAAAGCAACCTCTCTCCACTGAAGAAGACGTTGCCCTCGCCGCGATGAACCTGCCAGGCGGCCCCGTGCCCTACTATCCTCGGGATCTTATTTATCGACGCGACTTCGCTATCGGACAAATGGCACGGGATATGACTCTCTTCGTCGATGAGGACGAATCAGCCTACCACGTGTATTCGTCGGAGGACAACGGCACACTTCACATCTCGTTACTCAGCGAAGACTACCTACGATCCGCCGGGCGCTACGTGCGCGTCTTCCCCGGAGGCTTCAATGAGGCTCCGGCGCTGTTCAAATACGCGGGACGCTATTTTCTGATCACCTCTGGATGCAGCGGATGGTCTCCTAACCCGGCGCGGGTCGCCGTCGCCGATTCGATCTGGGGTCCGTGGGAGGAACTAGGCAACCCCTGCCTGGGGGACGGCTGGCAAACCGCCACAACCTTTGATGCCCAGTCAACCTATGTGCTGCCGGTGCCGGGTCGGACCAACGCGTTTATTTTCGTTGCAGACCGCTGGCGACCGACAAACGCCAGCGACGGACGCTACGTCTGGTTGCCGTTTCAATTCAGATACGGCACTCCCGTCATCGAATGGAGGGAACGCTGGGATTTATCCACGTTCGACCCTGCCTGATAAGATCGGTCGCATGGCGTAAATCCGGATCACTTCACGCCGGTGCTCTGAGCAGTCGCGAGCCGTAACACCCCTTGAAAACCTTCCTCCGTAAAAAGAAAACGCGAGGGATCAGTCATAGCACCGTCGATCCGGATACCACCCACCGCGATTAGGTCGTCAAATGTTTTACGGGTCGCTCTCGCCAAGGAAAGAGCGCCTTTGCTTCCGGGCGTGAACGTGATGTATGATTCCGTCGCACCGGTGCCGAAAGTAATACGAGAAGAATTGGTTTGTTCAAACACACCCCCCCCCAACCCAAAAGTGAGAATGCCAACCGCCGGACCGTTGTCCGGCACGAAAGACGTTCCATAGGGACTGGTGATTCTTAGGATTCCACCGGTCAGGTAAACTAAGCCGTCGGCACCGCAGCGGCCAATATTAAATCCCCCGAACATGGAATCGGGAGACGAGTTGGCCAATGGATCCGCGCCCCCCTCCGTTTCTATGACTACCAAGCCGCCGCTTACGAAGATCACTCCCCGTGCGCCTTTCTCATTGGGACGGGAATTACCCACACGAAAAAAACGCTCACGAGCGAGTGTTCGACTTGTATTCCCGATCCGCAAAGTGCCACCACGCACGTAAACCGTCCCAATCGTGGTGTTGCCGTTCTGACCAATGATCGGCGACCAGTAGCTGAAGATACGCAAACTGCCGCCACTCATCTCCAAGCACCCAGATCGCTCCAAGGTGCCGACCAGAAATTGCCCAGTGCTGGCATCCGGACTGCCAATGACTGTATCTCCCTCACGAGCGGTATAGTTCATCGCGATCAAAGACTCGTTAACGACGTAGAAATTCTCGGCGCGCGGATTGGACATACCCGCTCGTGGCGGGGTGCCTTGCCAATTACTCGGCAAGGAGAAATCGGAATTAACCGTTCCCACCCAATCAGCAGCCCGACCTGGCAACGCTACAGCGCAAAGGCCAAGACTGACCGCCAACAAACGAAAAGGAGACACAAGAGGTAAAACGCTATTCATGATAAAAAACGAACGATCAACAGAGCCGGAAACTCGAATCAACGCATCAAAGACGACACGCGCACGGTCTGTGAATAGGGACTGAGTTAATCCTCTCGGATCCACTATTGGATACCGAGAGGGGTATGAGATACGCAGAAGCGAGGCTGGTGTGACCCATGCGCACCACCTCCGCAGTCCAATTCCATTACTACCCTGTTAACATACACGCCAAGCTCCAGCACCACAGCCTGTCCGTTCCTGGCGACGACCGCCGCCAAATCCGTGGCGGGAAGCGACCCGGACTTTCGCTCGCATGCATGCGATGAATGAGAACAGGGCAAAACTGAGCAGGGATCAAAGGCCTGTAGATTGACGGATTTAGCGAACGAGATAGAAAACGCGGCCTACAAAATCGCCCGCAAATGACAGACGAATGCCAGTGCCATCGACTACGGCAGGAGCGGCGTTCGCCTCACCAAGCTCCTCGGCGATACGCCAACCCGGACCGGGCAGTGGAACGAAGACCGTGGCAGGTGCATCCGCGAACGCATGCGCCACGACAAGCGTCTGACGTTCGTCGCTCGAGGTGCGAACCATCGCCTGCCAGCCGCGCGGGTGTCGCCAACTCTCACCCAACACACGATGAAGGCGACTGACCCCGTGCTTAATGATCGGTGCCACGCGACCATAGAGCCTCTGGGCGGCAAGCGAGGTCTGCCACTGGGCGGGTAAAAGCCCCGCGACATCACCCGAAAGGCACATACGGCCAAGGAACGTCGCTGCGAGCGAATAAACCAAACGGCGCTCGCTATCAGTGGGTTTGAGCACCGCCCAAATCTGGCTCTGACGCGGCAGCATGAGCCGGTGAAGATTGGCTGCGATGATCGGAATCTCCACCAGTTCATGTGCGTCGGAGAAAGACGACATTGCGGTGCGCGCAAGCATGGAAGGCTCCAGGCGATGCCCTCCGGAGGAGCAGTTCTCAATAACAAGGTTTGGCAAACGTTCGCGCAGGCGGTCAAAAAAACGATAGGTGGCGAGCACCTGCTGACGCAGGCCTTCACCGAGGCCGTCAAAGTGATCGGAACCGAGACCAAGCGTCTCGTTGTAGTCGATTTTCAGATATCCGAATCCGCCGACAGCGAGGCGGTCGATGACCTTTTCCTCCAGATAGGCGAAGGCCCAGGGATCGGTGAAATCCCAGAAGCGACGGTGACGCACGGTGACGGGCAGACCGTCGCGCTTGAGCAGATGATCGGCAAAGGAAAACGCGGTGGAAGTATCGCCAACCGTCTCCATCTCGAACCAAAGGCCGGGGATAAGACCGCGTTCACGGATGGCAGCGGCGGTGGCCTCAATGCCTTGCGGAAAAAGCGTCGCGCTCGGTATCCAGTCGCCATGGCCACTACCCCAGTCGCCGCCGTCACCCTTATACCAGCCCGCGTCGATGACGAGCGTGGTCACGGAGGAGCCCTTGAGACGATCCGCCAAAGCGGTAACCTTTTCGTGCGACGGATCGCCCCAAGTGGTGCACCACTCGTTGAAAATCACAGGCAGGTTCCGCTCGCTCTCGGGATGCGTATCCGCCGGACGATGCTGGAGGGCAGTAAGTCGATCACAGGCGGCGTCCAGATCACCGACCACGCAAGTCAGGTAGGCGGGAGGGGCGTCAAAGAGTTCGCCAGACACGACAGTCTTCGTCCAGTGGCCAAACTCGCGGTCGGCCAGACCACCGGAGATGCAGGCGTCGTCGTTCTGACGCGATACCTCCATCTGCCACGATCCCGCCCAGCCGATTTGCGCGGCCCAAGTCACGCCGGCTTCGGTATCCTCCAACGCAACGAAGGGAAACCAACGGCGCACTGGCATGGTGCCAACCTGGCCAAAGCGCTCGCTAAACAGGCCAGCGCCAGACCAAGAACGTTCGAGATGGAGCTGCTCCAGGGTCTCGACGAGGTGTCGGCCTTCGGCGCTCCATGCGGAACGGAAACGATGCACGCGCAGGCGTCCAGAAGCGTCAGCCCGAGCAAAGGGCGTCAACCCGCCGAGCGAAAAGCTGGTAAGCATTTCCAAAGTAACTGAAGCCGGACTGTCGTTTAAAAAACTCGTTTCCACCACAATGGCCGCGTCGCCCTCATGCCAAGAGGCGCAATGTTCGATCAGGTGCCCGGCGACCTCGTCGGACAGAATGGTGCTTACCACAGTGCGCGCCTCGATCACTTCGTGCGTTTGTTTCACAAATTTAAACGCAGAGTTAGCGGGCGCGGAACGCAAAGTGTGCCCTTGCGCGAAGGCGCCCGGATAACTGTCGCCAACGCGTTTCACATGCACGAGTGGATCGGGCACAGAGGCAAGCGGAGGCACCGGCTCAGGGCCGGAATCAATGTAGAACTCGCCCCCGAGCGTAGCCCGACGTTTAACGAGCACCGGGATACGCGCGGTGGGGATCAATTGAAACGTCACCGCACCGGAAACGGGATCGTGAAGATAACGGAGGGTCGTATCGGCGACCGGCCAGGATGATAAGATTTCCATGGACATAAAAACGGGGGCACACGCGCCAGCGACCGGTCACACCGCCACCGTCGCGCTCGCCTTTGCATCGTTGTCGGTGGTCTCGGCACGATGGCGTTGATCCAGCTTCTCCCTCACCTCGATCATAGCCTTTTCAGTGAGCGGAAACCGCAGTGCCAAAAAAAAGTAGCCAGCGGTAAAGATAATATTAGGCACCACCGCCAACCAGAAGAGCCGGTGTAACACCCAATCGGGCTGGTTCGCGACCTTGGTGTCGAGGCCGGACCAAACGACGAGGTAGCCCACTAAAAGCGCGCACAGCGATATCTCGATCTTTTGCACGAACCCCATAACGGCGGTGAAGAGCCCCTCGCGTCGCTGCCCCGACTCAACTTCGTCCACGTCGCAAATGTCCGGCATGATCGCGTTGGCAATGGTGTTACTGATCGATAGCAGGGTAACCACCATGATAGCCGGGAAGAGCATCCAATAAGGATGCTCCGGAGAGTAAGCAAAAGGCGTAATGAGCGCGGCGGCGAGGCTTCCACTAGCCCCTAAAATGAGCCCTCCCTTTTTGCCCAGCCACCGGCTGATGGGCTTGATCAGCGGCACGCTGGCGAAGCTCCACACCGTGCCGACCACACCGCCAATACCCGTGATCTTGGTCGCGAGGCTTTTGTCGCCTTGGCAAACGAAGTATATGCCAACAAAAAAAAGGATGCCGCCGGCGGCTCGTTCGCCGAGCGTCTGGCAAATCTTGATCAACATCAGACTGCGAAAGGCGTGATTTTTAATCGTGGTCCGAAGCGCGGGAAGCATGGCGACCTTGTGCTTCTTCGTATTAGCGTGGGTAAAACGCTCTTTGCAGACCAGCGTAGCCACGAGCGCACTAACGACCGCAATAATGGCCACTCCGCCCGCAATCCAGCGAATGCCGTTGATCTCGTTGCCAAAGAAGGGGCGAAGCGCGAACCAATAAGTCCAACTATTGCCGAGTAAAACGACGGCCAGGAAAAGACTGCCAATCGCCGAGATTCGGGAACGCTCGTGATAATCATCGGTCAATTCGTAGCCAATGGCATTCCACGACATCGAATAGAGCCCCCACGCGCAGTAAAAGAGCGTGCCGAACACGAACAAGTAGGCGAGTTGCGCGAACGATGACCATTCACGATCCGCCCACCAAAGCGCAACGAGCGAAACGGCAGCGAGCAAAGAACCAAGCACGAGAAAGGGCTTGCGCCTCCCCCAGCGCGTGTGGGTGTTGTCCGAGAGATGCCCGAGTATCGGATCTGTTACACCATCAATCAGGCGCGGCAACATAATGGCCCACGCAACCAGTGACGCATCCAGTGAAAACCCGATGGTGAAAATCGCGGTCGCCTGCCCATAGGTGCAAATAAGAATATGATTGGCGATGCCCCCGGTCCCCCACGCCCAGACTTGACGAGGCGGAGCGGAATAAGGTTTAGGGGCGGGGTTACGCATGAGTAGAAATAAGAGGGAAAGTCGAGCGGTAGGTTTATCCCTGATTCGCGTAGGCCAAGAGACGGACCGCCAGTCGATCAGCACCAAAAAAACCACAGACTGGATATTGACCGTAAAAACATACCTTAGCTACACGGTTAAATGCCAATTTGCTAAAAAATCTAAAAATGAGATTAGGCATCTAACCGCCTTCGAAAAGACTAGGCCATGCGCGCAACCATATCGCGAGTGACATTCCAACGCAGAGGCCGACCGGCCAGATAGTTTTTTAACTCCTCGACCATATAGTGCCCCATACGTTGGCAATCACGACCATGTGAACCGGCGATGTGAGATGTCACCGTGACGTTGGGCAAAGTCAGAAGCGAATCGTCCGCCTTGGGCGGCTCTGGATCGGTGACATCAAGCACTGCTTGAAGATCGGGACGACGACGTAGCACATCCTCGACCTCACGCTGCGCAAGGATGACTCCTCGGGCGGTGTTTATAAGCGTAGCCCCGTGTTTCATCGAAGAGACTAGCCGCGCATTCACCAAGCCAATGGTCTCGGGTAGCACAGGAGTATGCACGGAAATGACGTCTGAACGCGTAAATAATTCATTAAGCCCAACTTTTTCCACACCCGCAGCCTTGGCCTCGGACGCGTTAAGATACGGGCAGTAAACAAGCACTCGAATATCGAAATTACGCAACATGCGCGCTGCGGTCCGCGCAATCATCCCAAAAGAGAGCAGTCCCACCGTGGCACGAAAAGAGCCTTGGATGGGACGAGTGTGATCACCCCATCCTGTTCCTCGTTTGGCCAAGGCCGACCTGTGCCAGAAATCACGCAGGCTTAGCAGAGTGACCCCCACCGTATATTCAGCCACGGGAATGGCATTTGCCGAAGAGGCGCTGGAAACTAAAATACCCCGATTCCAAAGCGCTTCGGTAACGAAATACCGGACTGAGCCTGCTCCATAAAAAACCGCCTTTAGCTTAGGCGCGCATCTCAGAAAGCTCTCATCCATCAACGGCGCACTCCACCCTGAGAAAATAATCTCGGTATCAGCCAAAACTTCTGGATGCCGGTGCCATTCCTTAAACGGCACTACTGGATCTGAAATTTCAGCGATCTTTTTAATCTCCATTACCTCCTCCGTTCCATAAACTAACGCATGAGAACCTGGGTCCATTAGAAACAGGGCCTTACGCCGCCGTGAACACACTTCGCGAGGTGCTCCGGCATCAACCAATGCACTGGGTAAACTATTTGCAGACATAGGGTTTTAATCACACAGATAGAACTCCATGCGATTGAGAATACATAGGTATCCCACATCGCCGACTCGGGCCACCGCTTATGCATGCTACGCTGTTAACTGAATTTTTAATGCCTGAGCACCGAAGCCATATAGACACAAAAAATCCGCCAGCCGGCATCCCGGATCTGGCGGATTGAATTATGCGCAACAAGAATTAAGGCAGGACGATCTTGAGGCGAAGGAACCGGCGCGGGGTTACGCTCAACAAGGCGGTATCGGTGTAGGTCGTGGTAGCGGCCGTGGTGAATCCGGTGTAGGTTTGCGCAGTTGTCCAAGCACCCGTGAGATCGTTGCTGGCCTCGACCACGTAGCTAAGCGTGGGATCGTCAATGTGAACGAAACTCAAGGTCAGCTTGTCGGTCGCGACCGCCGTAACGATCACCGAGCCAGTGTTCGCAAGGTTCGGATTGGTGCCGGAAGCATATTCGAGCAGATTTGAGACTCCATCGCCATCCGGATCGGCCACATCGGCTCCATTGCCGCTGTTGACTGAAGTGCCGAAATTCGTCTGCCGCCACGTCTGAATGGCGGTCAACGTGTTTCCGGGCGTGACACTGACTTCGCTTGAGTAGGCATCACTTGCGCCGCCGGCATTTACCGCCTTGACGACATAGTAGTAAGGCGTGCTGTTCGTGAGGCCAGTGTCAGTATAGTTGGTAGTGCTCACATTAGTCGCGATGCGGGTGTAGGCCCCGCCGGACATCGCGGCGCGATACACGTTGTAACTGGTCGCCCCAGCGGTGGCGGTCCAAACCAGCGTAGCTTGAGCGTTATTTGGGGTGCCTGTTAGTCCGACCACGGTAGTCGGAGCAGTGGTGCCAGTATTCACGATCTGAATGCCAGCGATGCCGTAATTGGTATCAACCTTGGTCAAGGTAACCGTAAAGCTGGAACCGGTGAGGGCCGTGACCTTCACATAATTCGACAAGGTGGCAGTTTCCGCCGTGGTCGCAGTGGCTTGGGCCATGTAGAGCGGAATCGCCGAAGCTTGAGCGGAGCCCATCACCTTACCATAGACCGGAGCACCGCCATTGATCGAAACCTGTGCAGTGCGACTATTATCTACTCCGTCGGTCGCTAAATACAGATAGACATCATAGTTGGTGTAAGTCAGCCCCGAGATGGTCATCGTTGCGGATGCGCCGACAGCAGAAGCACCGGGGGTAGCGTCCCAATAAGCTTGAAAGAGCTTTTGCATGGGGTGGGTAGCGATTGGGCTGAAGGCAAACCAATCACCACCTGCGCCAAGTGCAACGGACGCGGCCGTGGTCTCACCACTACTATCCAAGAGATTAGGGAAGGCCGTCGCCGAGGCGGTGCGATTATTCCAATGAGACAAACTGACCACGCCGGCTTGATCGGTGGGGGCCAACACCGAGGAGGCCTGGGCGATGCGTTGCCAATTCACATTTATGCCCCGGCTGGAGGACATCGGGTAAGTCTGCACCGTCAGAACTGCGGCGGAACTGGTGGCAGATCCAGCCGTATTGGTCGCTACCACCCGGTAGCTGGCCGTATCAATGCTGCTCACGCTCGCGATATCGTATGAGGTGCTGTTGGCACCGGATACATTGGTCCAATCAATGCCGTTGGTGGACTTTTGCCACTGCAGGGTGGCCGCCGGACTGGCGGTGACACCTGCGGTGAAGGTCACCGGCAAGCCAGCCAAGCGAGTTACGCTCACCGGTTGGGTATTGATTGCCGGAGCGATGTCAGCGTTGGCGCTTGTAATCAACAATTGGAAACCGTTGAGCGGGATACGACCGAGATCGGTATCGGCTCCGAGCGTCCAAGAAACGGTGCCGGTGGCGCTCACGATTCCCTCATAAACAGCGTAAGCCTCCAGGTTAAAGTTCAGGTCACGTCCCTCAATGTTATGTGTGATAAAGGGGGCGGTGCCGAGGTAGTTATTGTCGCCCGAAAGAGTGACTGTAGCGCCATCGTTGGTCGCAGCTTCACCAAACAAGGTGCTGAGCTTGCCGACAGCATAGACGACCAGCGTGACCTTTTTCCCAACGAACCCGGCCAATCCGCCAACGGTGCAAGTCATCCCAGTAGCCGGTGTGTCCACGAAAAGGTAGTCTCGCATCAACGGACCGGCTCCGTCAGTTACGCTGCCAAGCGTGCCAACGGTAATGTTATCCTCCACTCCGCCTGCGCCGTTCACCGCAAAAGTCACTCCAGCAAGCGATAGTCCGGTGGATTCCTTCAGACTTCCATAGGTGGTGGTGCCAGCGGCACCAGTAAGGCCGTTCCAGAGCGCGGTGCCGGGGCCACCGGTGTTAACGCCAAGACCTGTATTCGCGCCCGAGGCGGGAACCCCAGTAGAACGCAAAATTCCATCCCCCACCATTACTCCGGTGAGAGAGGTGGCACTCGTGCCAAAATCAACGTTCAGCAAGGCGGACCGACTGCCATCAACGACAACCAAGGATGCACCGACGGTCAGACTGGTGGGGGAACCGACAGCGGTTGACGTATCCGTAACGATCACAGAGTAGCTTGCAGTATCAGCCGAGGTAAGATTCGACAAAGGCAAAGAGGCCGCCGTCTGGCCTGAAATCGGGCTTCCGTTTTTCAACCATTGGTAGCTGATCACGCCACTGGGATTGACCGATGTCGCGACCACTGAGAAAGTGGCGCTTTCGCCGCCCAATTTAAGCGCACTCACCGGAACAGATGAAATAAGCGGAGGATATGCACTGCCAGCGGGGGTTGTGTCCACGATGCTGATGGCGGCAATGCCACCGGCGTTCTGGCCGCTCACGGCATCCGCCACCGCAACGGTCAAGCTGCTGCCCGTGACTCCGGCAAAACGAACAAAAGTAGCACGATAACCTTGTGCTTGAGCATCAGCCAAGGTCGTAGCCGTCGCCTGCACATAGCCAGGGAATCCGACCGCTGCGCCATAGGCCTTATAAAAATAGGAATTGGCGGTGTTACCATTGATACTGGCCTGGCCAACGACATCAAGTGCTCCACCGATAACGTAGATATAAACGTCATAGGTGCCATAGGGGATTTGAGTGAAGCTGACTGAAGAATTTCCGGGAGAAACTGTCGCACGACGCTCTATGTAGCCGTGGTAAAGGCGCCCATCCGCAGTCTTCGAAGCGGCCGCGCCTCCAGAGGCCGAAGCAGCCCAAGTATTCGCAGAACTCCAAGTGGCGGAAACCGTGCTGGTCACAGCCATATTATCAACCAAGGCCAAGGGTGTGGTTTGAACTGGAACGGCATTTACGGCCGCAGAGTTATTCCAATTTGCGACCGGAAGAACACCGGCGCTATCAGCGCCCGCAAGAACGCCGAGATCCGAGGCAGCAGAAAAACTGTTACCACCCGGAGCCGCACCCACGAAGTTTAGGCTTATGGCATGGCTCGGCGTGGAAGCGTTTAGCACTCCTACATACGCACTCACCGGGATCGTGGTGGCGACCAGCGCATCGGCCTCGGCGGCATGATCGGTCACGACCACAGTGTAGATGGCGGCATCCGCAGGCTGTAGATTGGTGAGCACCAAAGAAGTGCCAGTTTGACCAACAATATCCACGCCGGCTTTCTGCCATTGATAAGTCAAGGATCCGATACCCGTCGCGCTCACACTGAGCGTTGTGTTGCCGCCGATAAGCACAGTCTGGCTGGCTGGAGCGGTGACGATGGTTGGCACGGGATAGGTAACCGTCATCAGAACTTGGGTGCTCGTGGCCGAACCTTGGCTATTTGTGGCGACCAAGCGATAGAGTCCGTTGTTGGCATAAACCAAGGACGCAAAACTGAGACTGGTGGAAGTGGCACCCGATACAGGAGACCAACTCGTGCCACCATTAGTGGATTTTTCCCACTGAACAGTTGGGGTAGGATTGCCGGCAACAGTTGAGGTAAAGGATGCGCTTTGACCGACAAATTTGGTGATCGCAATCGGTTGTGTGATAAAAGAAGGAACCGCGAGATTGCTCACTGCCGCCAACACACCTTGGGAGCCGGTTGTGGAGAAAATGAAGCCAGAATAGTCACCGACGGTCACCGTTGCTCCGTTCAAACGAATCTTGCCAGCGTCAATCAACGCCTTGAATTTGGTGTAACTGGGATCGGTAACATTATCCCATCCGACGATCGAAAGATGCCCTGTCCCGCCGACAATGAAATTAACATAGTCACCGGTGGTGCCGACTGCGAAAAAACTCGATCCGAGTAATTCCAATGAACCATTGTTCACGGTGATGGTCCCGTTACCGTTTTCCGCAAACGCGGGCGTGGTGGTGAAAGTGTTCCATTGACCACCCAAAGCGAAAGGAAGATTGCCCTTCACCTGCAAGAGACCGGAATTTAGGTTGATAGCACCAGTTCCGGCCCCACCTGAGCCAACTCGGAGACCAGGGGTCGCATTGGTAGCCTGGGTTGAATCCAGCTCGATCACCATTGTTCCTCCATTCATATTGAGGGTGCCAAAGGTTCCTGAACCACCGTTGCCAATGATAAAGGTCTGCTCACTCGAACCAGAGAGATACCAGTTCATCGTGCCCGCTATATTCGCGACGCCAACAACAGATGTAGTATTGTTAGGCCCCGCACCAATACCACCGCCCCATTGATTAGTTTGATTTATATTAAAGCTGGCACCGCTGGCGACGGTTAAGTTTCCGACACTGCCAGCTGTGTTTCGCCCAAATTTAAAATCGTTAGCTAATATCGTCAGTGAACCTGACGCCACCGTGATACTGCCGGTGCCCCCAACGCCAATGTAGTCATTGTGACTAGTCGCACCTTGGCTACGCGGATTTAGAGCACTATCTACGCCCACTCCATCATAGGTTTGAGCTGCATTTAAGTTACCGCTAGCATAGGTCCACTGGGCCTTGGCCGCAGGAGTCGAGATAATCATCAGTCCCACAGCCGCAGCCAGAGACTTCAAACCAATATTGGAAATTCGATTACCGAGTTTAGAAAAACAATCGGCCCACTTGAGACCGAATTGTGATGGGGAGGTTAGTGATACATTCATAAGCAAAATAGGCGGAGGGGTTGGGCAAACGGTCCTAAACGTGAAACGAAATGGCCAAAGCGTGGCCGACCTAGAAAAATCTCGCTGGGGATGCGATTGTTGAGGTTGAAAAAAGGTTGGAAGGGGCAGTAGCGAAAATGGCCGCACCCTATCCCCGTTGCCAACCAAGAGGCTGCCTACCCTGTTAGCAGAAGTTAGGAAAATAACTAAATCTCTTAACCTCAATCCGCCGTTGAGAAGCCCAGCTGACACGGAATTGCTATGATAACTCCATTACTAACGCCATCGGTGAAGGCGTCAACTACCGCATCCAAGCCATCAAATCCCGTCGCTCGCGGCTTTCGCAGCCTCATAATCTATCGCACCCGCATCCTCTTCTTTTGCGGCAAACTCGACCTCACACCCAACTCTTCTTCCTCAGCCGCTTCCTGCAACTTGCTTGCCCAACAGGAAACCGCCGAGCCTCAGACATCCTGACCCCACGAGGACAAGTGGAGGCGAGCGAGGAACTGAGATGAGCCGGGCTCTCGGTGACTTGGGGGAGCATCCTGCTCCCGTGGTTTCGGAGGGGGAGCTGGAAGCTCCCGATCCTGATTCATCGGAGTCAGGATTTCTGAGCCTTAAAATATTCTACGCTGAAAACCAAGGTCTCATACCTTGTATTCGTGAAAAATTAACTATTCAAATTGCTCCTAAGATTTAGGGGGGAGCGTGCTCCCGTTTACCCAAGTTCCCTCGATCAATAATTCACGCGGGACCGTCGGTGCGCCAAAACTTCCATGCACGATCAAGGAAATAACTGACTCGCAAGCTGCCTTTCCAATTTCGAACGGATTTTGATCAATGCCAGCATCCGCATTTCCGTCATGAACACTAAGCGCCGCCACCCCAATATCCGTGGGGATGCGGAAGCCAAGTCCCCGGATCATCGCCGGAATCTCCCGTAAGTTAGTCAGTATCGCGTCCGGCCTAACCTTATTAATCCATGAGGCAAGACGCGATGCGTCGCCATTCACCACATCTTGTTCGGGTAAGCTCAAGTAAGGCACCCGATCAGCTGGCGGCAGATCATCTTGCCCGCGTAATACACCACCCAGAAACAAGGTATGACGTTTTAAATAATCGCTGCTCACGAAACCAATCCTGCGATAGCCAAGTTCGGTCATCTTTTGCATAGCGAGCATTGTATTATAAACATGCGCGCTAGTTACCAAATTAATCCTTAAGCGTGCATGCGAGTGCCCAAATTTTACCACCGCATATTTACTCCAATCCAACTGAGCCAAATCCTGCTTAAAACTACTTTGCGGTGGAGGAATCAACACCCCACGGATATTTCGCGCCTGCATTATTTGTTGGATACGACTTAAAGACAGCTTTTGATTGGGCACCAATTGCTCTAATCTATATCCGTGCTTTTCTGCCACATCTTTTACCCCGAGCCAATAGGCGTGAAATTCTTTACGCGTATGCAACTCCTCTGGCGGGTCCCAGCAACATAGCCACGCCAAAGCAGCCTGAATATTTGTCGGTTTGTTGATTTGGCGATACGTGCTGAGCGCATGCAGCATCGGATCCGGTCGATACCCAAGCTTCCGCGCTTCCTCGCAAATTCGTTCTTTTAGCTCAGCCGAAACGCGGGGAATTCCACGCAATGCATACGAAACGGTAACATGTGAAACCCCAAGCTTTTCTGCTATGTCACGCAGCGTGACACGTTTACTATCATTCTGAGCCATCGGCACCGAAGACGACTCATCTCGGGGAGGCTGGGGCATTTCTCTATAACCTTTAGTTAAATGGTTAACTCAAGTCCAAAAGGACTTCCAGTATGCTTTTGAGGGCAAAAGCATATCTCCTGCACAGATATGCCCTAAACGCGCCATCGTTAAGCATAGCCAGCCGAATCAATCACCCTCCGTTATCGTCCACACCCCACGAGGAGCGGCCTTAGATCCCCGCCCTAGCATCTTCACGTCGTTGAAATATCTAGTTTCAACATGCCCATCGACAAAACAGTAATTAAATAGTCCCGACGTGCCATTAATACTCTTATCACCAAAATCAGGATTAACATCCGCAGGATCTTGATTCCCACACCACATGCCAGTGTAGGTTGTCATACCAACACACCCACCAGGATTTCCTGGGCCAGCTCGTTCCGTGTAAATCATAACCTGACTCGGATTATTGATCAAAGTCGCTACTTTCCCTAACGTGCGGCTTTCTTCAATAGCCTCCTTAGCATTTGGAATATGACCGCCATCCGGCGAGTATTCATTCTGCTGAGCATATGAACGTCTCGGTGCATCGGCTATTTTAGGAGTGGACTCCTCGCGCGGGTGAGTGAAAAAGTTTTCAGCAGCCATTGCATACTGGCCATTTGATCCTTTGCTATAACCAAGATAAATGCAAAGTGTTTGATCAAAATTTGACGCTCCTGTGACACGTTTAGTTTCGGCAATACATAAATTTAATGCGATGCCCAACTGACGTAGATTGCTCGCCGATTTAGTAGATGCTGCCTTTGCACGAACCCGCCCTACGGTCGGTATGATAATCGCGGCCAAAATGCCAATGATCGCTATTACGGTAAGAAGCTCGATAAGGGTAAATGCGCTTCCAGCACGGCGGCGATAAACGGAAAACGGGGAATTACTAGATGAAAACATAGGGCGTGGGGTTAAATCTGTGCTGAATAGACCCTCAAGTTCTTTAAGGTGCAAACACCAGCGCTTGTTAACCTGTTAGCAAAACTCCATTCAATCGCTAACCCCGATACTGTGAGTGCCCATTAGTGCTTATAAACTAATTGGTAACCTCACTCACAGCTAACATGGTAACATGTCCATGCCTTGGCCAGGCCAAACCGCTTTAATACAACACACCACCTCTCTGATTTCAATAGTGCCACAGTGTCGTTCGCCTCTTTCCGCCTCTCAAAACACCGACCATGCTTCATAGATATTTCGGGATCAGCTACAGGGTTGCACGGAAAATATCATTTTCGGTCTGCTTCACCGCATTCCTCCTGCCTCAGTTTGCTTTGAACGCAGCCCTCAATGATCCCGCGAGCACCGTGCTGAAATATGACAAGCCCGCTCAGTCTTGGATGACCGAGGCACTACCGATTGGCGGAGGTTCGCTTGGCGGCATGGTTTTCGGACTCACAGGCACCGAACGGCTTCAATTCAATCACAACACGCTATGGACCGGTCATGAAAATGAGACCGGTCGATATCAGGCCTTCGGTGACATTTTTGTGCAACTCGACCACAAAAATCCGACAGACTATCGTCGTGAACTTGATCTTGATCGAGCCGTTCTCACGACGTCCTACCGCTCGGGCGGCGTCCACTACGAGCGATCTGCTTTCGCCAGTCATCCGGCCGGGGTCATCGTTTACCGCTTCGTCGCCGACAAGCCCGGGGCCTACTCGGGACGACTCTGGCTAGACGATAGCCACGGTGCTGAGATCACTGGTGATAGCCCCCGCCTAACCGCAAGCGGCCGACTCGGAGCCGATGGTCTTTCCTACGAGACACAAATTTTCCTCGGTCACGAAGGCGGCACCGTGCGGGTCGAGTCCCGGCCCCTCGCCTCCATCGACACTCCATTGACCACCGTGCCCGATGCGGGCGGCCGAAAGCTTCCATCCGTGCATCTCGTTTTTGAAAAATGCACGAGCATCACCATCATCCTTGCCGCCGGCACAAACTACGCGCCCGACCGAACACGTGCCTGGCGCGACGTTCATCCACACGATGCGGTGACTCGGTGTATCGACGCGGCAACTACCACCGATTTTCAGGCTCTATTGGCGGCGCATGTAACCGACTACCAAACTCTTTTCCATCGTTTCCACCTCGATCTGGGCACAACCAAACCGTCCCTCGCGGCTCACACCACCGACGAACGACTGCGCGCATACCACGCGGAAAAAACCGTCGATCCCGACTTAGAAGAACTTTTCTTCAACTACGGCCGCTACCTGCTCATCAGCAGCTCCCGCCCAGGCGGGCTGCCCGCCAATCTGCAGGGCCTCTGGAACGATTCAAACAACCCGCCTTGGCGCAGCGACTACCACTCCAACATCAATATCGAGATGAACTACTGGCCAGCCGAGCCGACCAATCTCGCCGAGTGCCATCGCCCGTTTCTCGATTACGTTTCAAGCCAGATACCAGTCTATCGCGAACGCACCCGCGAGCAGTATGGCCGCGATGTCCGAGGCTGGACTGTTCGCACTGAAAACGGCGTCTTCGGCGGTGGCAGCTTCAAGTGGAATCTACCCGGCAGCGCTTGGTATGCCCGGCATTTCTGGGAGCACTTTGCCTTCGGCCGCGATCTCGGCTACTTGCGTAACGTCGCCTACCCCGTGTTAAAAGAGGTATGTCAATTCTGGGACGACCGCCTAGTGCGCCGTGCAGACGGCACCCTCGTCACGCCAGTCGGCTGGTCACCAGAACACGGTCCCGAGGAAGAAGCCGTCTCTTACGACATTCAGATCGTGCATGATCTTTTTACCAACTACCTCGAAGCCGGCGCGACGCTCGACCTGGATCGCGATTTCCGTGCGCATATCTCCGATTTGCGCGACCATTTACTCACTCCGAAAATCGGCAAATGGAAGCAGCTTCAAGAATGGGAAACCGATCGAGACGACGCCAGCGAGCAACACCGTCACGTCTCCCATCTCTTCGCGCTCCAGCCCGGTCGCCAAATCACCGCCACCGGCACACCCAAGCTTTTCGAGGCGGCCAAAGTGTCTCTTCTCGCACGCGGCGATAGCGGCACCGGCTGGAGCAAGGCGTGGAAAATCAACTTCTGGGCGCGCTTCGGCGACGGCGATCACGCGTATGCTCTCCTCCGCGCGCTGCTTACACCCACCACCGCCACCAGCATTAAAATGGTGAACGCAGGCGGAGTGTATCCAAATCTTCTTGACGCCCACCCACCTTTTCAGATCGACGGCAACCTCGGCGCCACCGCCGGTATCGCTGAAATGCTCGTGCAATCTCACTCCGGCGAAATCGTCCTCTTGCCCGCGCTACCCTCCGTCTGGCCTGCCGGGTCGGTCACCGGTCTGCGCGCACGCGGCGGCTTCGAAATAGATCTCGCCTGGGCAAAAAGCCGTCTCACTTCCGTCATCATCCGCTCCCTCGCAGGCCAACCCTGCAAAGTCCGATACGGCGACAAACTCGTCGAACTCTGCCTGGCTACCGGAGCCACCCAACGGATCGACGCCACCCTTTCAACATCCCCTGAGCCATGAAACGCCCTCTTATCGTCCCGCTTACCATGCTCATCCTCACAACCCTCCGTTGCTTCGCTGCAGAGTGGCAGTGGTCCGTCCCCGATGGGGCCGCCCGCGCTTACCTTTGGATTCCCCCGGATTGCTCGCACGTGCGCGGCGTCGTTGTCGCCAACCACAACATGATCGAACAAGGCATTCTCGAGCATCCAACCATGCGACACACGCTCACGCAACTCGGGTTCGCCGAGATCTGGGTGGTGCCCATGCTGGACGGCCCCTTCGACTTCAACAAAGGTGCGGGCGAGCATTTCGAACGCATCATAGCCGACCTCGCAGAGCTCTCCGGTTACACGGAATTGAACCGCGCTCCTGTCGTTCCACTTGGCCACTCGGCCTGCGCCACCTTCCCGTGGAATTTCGCCGCCTGGAACCCCGCCCGCACTCTCGCTGTCCTATCCGTCCACGGGGATGCCCCGCAAACAACCCTCACCGGATATGGTCGCGCCAACGCTGATTGGGGTGGCCGCCGTATCGATGGCGTGCCCGGCCTCATGGTAATGGGCGAATATGAATGGTGGGAAGACCGTCTGGCCCCCGCGTTCCGCTTCATGGAAAAAAATCCCGCCGCCCCCATCGCATTTCGCGCCGACGCCGGCTGCGGCCACTTCGACTACTCCGACGATTTAGTGGCTTACCTCGCGCTCTTCATTCGGAAAGCCGCCATCGCCCGCCTCCCCGCCGAATTCGCTCCGCCTGACACTCCTGTCACGCTGCGCCCGGTCGATCCCAAGGACGGTTGGCGCATGGACCGTTGGCATAAAGACCATCCGCCCACCGCTCCCGCCGCTCCCTATGCCGACTACACCGGTGACCCTCGCGAGGCCTTCTGGACTTTTGATGCGGAAATGGCCGCGCTCGCCGAGACGAACTATGCCACCGTGCGTGGAAAATCACCCCAACTCCTGAGTGTCACCGATCTCCAAAGCCCGCCCGACACCGGCTGCGGCGAACCTGTCACACCGCGTTTCCTACCCGCCGAGGATGGCATCACCTTTAAACTCCAGAGTTCCTTCATGGATCACGTCCCCGGTGATAGCAAAACCAACAGTAATCCTGCCCGCTGGTCCGCTCTACCCGCCGGCACGCCCCTCGGTCATGCCACCGGCGGCGGTCCCATCCTGTTCTCGCGCATCGTCGGCCCATTCATCCAGACCGGCCCGGCCACGTTCGCCTATCATCCCGGACGCGCCGAATACACTGCCGACCGCCGTAACCTCGATATGTGGCTCCTCGCCAGCCACCCCGGCGACGAACACTATAAGAGCATGGTGCAACAGGTGCTCGTTCGCGTCGCCCCCAACAAACAAGGCAATCCACAGCAAATCACGTTTCCAGCTCTTTCCGATCTACCGGTCGGTGCCGCGTCCGTCACCCTGCATGCGACGTCCGACGCCGGCCTACCAGTTTCCTACTACGTGCTCGAAGGTCCGGCCGAAATCGAGGGCGAAAAACTCCGATTCACTGCCATACCGCCACGCGCCAAGTTTCCGCTAAAAATCACCGTTGTCGCCTGGCAATTCGGCCGGTCCGTTCCACCGCAGGTCATGACCGCCGAGCGAGTCGAGCGTAGCCTGTATCTACGCGCGCACACCGAACCCTGATTTGAGCAACCTACCCTGTGCTATATACAAAAATCTCCGACTCCGAAGAACACCAACCGATTCGTGTAGCTCCATGAAATTTAAATTACATGGAATCTCACTTACCCATTACACCTCGCCGTAAATGGACCATGAGGAGTGACAGGTAGCAGTGGGTATTAAGTTGATAGCTAAAAAAAGCGCCCGTTACCGGTGCGCTTCGCTTTGATTGTGCCGCCTCAGCGAACCCACAGCTCCCGGACACCATCGGGCGACCAGCAACGCAGATTATAGCTGAAGCGAGCGACGATGGTGCCTGAGCTGTCTCGGACGACGCCACTTTCCTTTCCCCAATTGCCTCCGCCCAAATCCCATTCCTCAATGTAGGACGCACAGGCGTTTCGGGCGGTGCTTAAATCCGTCACGATTTTAAACTCAGGGTTCGAGGGAGGAGCGTATTGGCCGTAGTCGGGGTTTCCCACCGAGCACAATTGCAAGCCCAAGCTGCCTTCGGGCACCGAAGGGATTTCCACAAGCTGATCCACGTCCCATGCCTCCACTGTGATTTCTGGATGAAGCAGCGGCGCAATGGCTGGTCCGAGGGCGGCAAGATCGTCCTTCGATTTCACGGTGGCGCGGAATCGGATCAGCAGAACGCCCACATAGGTTTTAGGTTTCATCGCCCACCTCCCGGCGCGATACATCGTCCGAGGTCTTCGCGACGAATCGGCACCGGCGAACGGTTGGTGCCAGGGTTTACATTGCCCTCACGGTCCACGATCCAGCAATCCGCCACCCATGAATTGGATATATGCCGACCGGCTGGTGTGACGTAGCGATACCGACCTCGATCCGCCTTCGTGAGGAAGTGGGTCGAGGCCAGTCCGCCGTGCACCGCGAAGATCCCCGTGAAGGGGTAAAACTTCCGTGCGGTGCTCACGTCAGTTTCTCCCCGCGAGGCCGACGTATCCGTCCATCAGGCCGTGCAGCGCCTGAGTGCGGGCGGGGAGCATCGGAAGGTTTCCCTTCAAGGCCTCGGTGAAGCCGTTGAAGAGCGACCAGACGGTGCGCTGGCGGAACACGTCGTGCGACGGCTCGCGCCATTCATGGACGACTTTGGGCAGCACTGTCACCGGACACACTCCCACATCGACGGCTCGCACCATGAGATCGTGGGCGTCGCGATCATCGAGTGAGTGTTGGGTGTAGCGTTCGATGCGTTGCTCCTGGCCATGCCACTTTTCTTGAAGCTGACCGATGGCGCGCTCGGTCAGCAGCGGCAGATCACGGCCGATGAAGCGCGTGTGTTTACGCGACAACTCCACTTCGCCGTGGAAGCTGAGGTTATCACAGACGAACACCTGCGCACCGGCAACAAGCCCGGCGGGGAAGCGTTTGTCGTGGCTGTTGCGTAGCCCAAGCACCAGCGCGTAGTCGCCGACCGCACGGGCAGTGGCGACTTGGATGAGACCAAAATAGCGGTCACCCGCATGACTGAGGGCGTGGGCCTGGTTGACGATGGTGAGATGAGCAGCAGACAAGGCACGCTCGACTTGCTCAATGAGGTTGAGGTGCGGAATGGGCGACCACGTCGGCGTGGAGAACGGAGTGCGAACGGCTTTGACGTTGTCGCGGGTGACGGCGGCGGCACCGCAATGAAGGACAAGGTTACAAGGTTTCATGATTAGGTTGAATGAGTAGAAACGACAAAGGCCGGATTCCCCAAATGGGGACCGGCCTTGTCGTAGTTGATTATTGGTTACGCTTACTTTTCTTTAGCTATGAGTTTTGAAAACGCGCCGAGTCAGGCTCGCGCGGACTTTGCCCGACTCAGGATGTATTGCCCCGAGTTGCCCTGCCCTACTGCCCAACCAGCGCTGAAAGCTAGGATACTTTTGCGCTGCGCTTCGTCTGGGTGGGCACGATTTCCAAGCGGATCTCGGACGCAGGGATACGTTCACAATTGGAAGTGAGGTATCCGCTGGCTTCAAACCGGCACCTAAACTTGGCGATGAAGGTTTCCGCTTCGCTCA
>JBEGTN010000151.1:0-4748 GCA_041179405.1 Verrucomicrobiota bacterium | reverse complement strand
CGGCCTGGGCGGCGAAAAGGGCATCGGTGGAGTCGAGGACCTCGATCTTGGTGATCTTGTCGCCGACGGAGATGGTGTTGACCACGCTCATGCCCTTGGTGACCTCGCCGAAGACGCTGTGGTGATCGTTCAGCCAAGGGGTCGCGACGTGGGTGATGAAGAACTGGCTGCCGTTGGTGCCGGGGTTTTCCGGGCTGCCGGGACCGGAGTTGGCCATGGAGAAAATGCCGCCCTTGGTGTGGCGCAGGGAGGGGTCGAACTCGTCGGCAAATTTGTAGCCTGGGCCGCCGCGACCGGTGCCCTCGGGGTCGCCGCCCTGGATCATGAAGTCGGGGATGACGCGGTGGAAGGTGAGGCCGTCGTAGAAGCCTTTTTTCGCGAGGTTGAGGTAGTTGGCGACGGTCATCGGGACCTTGGAGGCAAAGAGAGTGGCCTCGATGTCGCCCTTGGAGGTTTTGAGGACAATGCGGATATCGGTCACGGCGGCGGGCGCGGCGGGGGGCGGAGGAGTGGCGGCGGGCTTGGCGTCTTCGGCGAGGAGCGCGAAGGGCGCGGCGGCGAGGCAGAGCAGGGCGGTTAGGGAGCGGAGGAGGGTGGAGGGTTTCATGCGGGGATGGGAGACAGGGAAAATGCGCGGAGGTGCCATCGGTCGGCAAGACGCGATGGCGCTGCGCGCCGGATTAAGATGAAAGTTTAAGATTAAGCCGTCGAGGTGGAGGTTTGGGCAAGGCCGGCAGGGAGGATCAGGGGAACCAGTGTTTCGCATTGGCGGCGCGACCGAGGGCGGTTTGCGGGCAGCGGGTGGCGAGGGCTTTATAGAAACGGTCGGCGGTGCGCGGGTCGCGGGCTTTGAGCCAGCCGCCGGCCTCTTGGAGGAGGGCCGCGAGTTCGTCGTGATTGTCTGGATAGAGGCCGGATGCCTGCCACGCGAGTTCCGCCGCGAGTGAACGGTAGTGGAAACGGATATCGGGCAGGGCGGGAGGAATGGTGGCGCGGTTAATCTCGTCGGCGGAGGGGGCGACCGAGCCGCCGGCGCGGAGGCGTTGGGCGAGATCGGGGCCGGTCTCGAAGTTGGCGGACCAAATGGCGTAGTCCGGGGCAAGCTCTGTGCCACTCAGGTCGAGGCCGGAGTGGCGCAGGACCCGTGCGGCGGCGAAAAGATCCCGGCCACGCGCGATCGGCTCGCGGCGGGCGTCGGCACCGGCATCGAGGTGGGCGAGGTAGGCATTGAGTTGGGATTGCAAATCCGTGGTGAAGAAGGGGCGTGCCTCGGCGGGGCGGTGCTCCCGAACGAGGCGACGGGCGAGAAGGAGCCTGAGTTCGCCGAGGTCTGGCGTGTTGTCGGGCAGCGTGGACACGAGATCACGAAGTTCGGTGGCGGTGAGCACGCGCTCGGCGACGTAGGCGGCGTCGGCCCAGTAGCCGCCTTCGCAGAGGAGACGGGCGGCCTCGGCGTAGTCCCGGCGAGCGAGGCGGAGCGCGCCGAGGGCACCCTCGATGGACTGCGCGGGGGCGCGGTCGGCGCTGTTGATGTAATCGCCGAGGGAGTCCGCGCGCAGGTCGGCGAAGGCGGGGGCGGGCTCGCGCAGGAGGCCGGAGAGCAGGACAAGGGCGTCGTCCACGCGGCCGTCGAGCAGGGCGAGCTTGGCGCGCAACCAGCGCACGGAGGCGGCGGTCGGCGGCGCGAGGGCGAGCCAGCGGCGGGCCTCGTCGAAGGCACCGACGCGGTAGGCGACGAGGGCGAAGGACTCGGCCTCGGAGGCGTCGGTGATTTTGGCGGCTTCGAGTAGTTCGAGCCAGCGGCGGGCGGCGGACAGGCCGGAGTCGGGCACGTAGCGCGAATCGGTGATGACGCTGATGGCGAGGATGCGCGCGGCGACGAGAGGGCGGAGCGAGGGGGAGCGGGCGAAGCCGGCGAGGGTGGTGTCGTCGGCTTGCTCCAGGGTGGCGGTGAGGGTGAAGAGCAGGGAGTTGAGCGCGGAGGGATCGCCGTTGGCGTGTTGTTGCAGGTAGAGTTCGGCGGCGGGGAGGTAGGTCTTTGCGTTGTAGTGGAGCCGGGCTTCGAGCCCGAGGGAGGCGGTGGCGAGTCCGGCGGAGTCAAGGAACCCAGCGGCAGCCAATGTGCGGGTTTCAGAGAAGCGGCGGATGGCCTCGGCGGTGTCGGGTGTGTCGCCGGCGGCGGCGATCTGGCCGAGGGAGAAAGCGGCCCAAGTGGATTTGAAGCGCCGCTTCGCGGGCGGGAGTTCGAGGAGGGAGAGGAACGTGGAGCGGGCGTCGGCGGGGTGCCCGCCGAGCCATTGGTGGGCGCCGCGAAGATAGAGCGTGAACTCGGCGGAGGCGCCGGGAAAGGCGGGTGGTTTTTCGGCGGCAGGTGGGGGTGGCGGGTTCTTGCCGACGGCCTCGGCGAGGGCGGTGAGGTGGGCGCGGAGCTCGGCGTGGCGGGCGAGCACGGCATCGCTCGCGCCGCTGGCGATCAGGTCGACGTGCTCGGCATCAGGGGAGGGAAGCGCGACAAAAGGAAAAGTCGGCGCGGGCAAACGCAGGCGTGCGAGGGAGGCGGAGAAATCGCGGCCGAGCGGGGTGAGCAGGGCGGCGTCACCCTGGTTGATGACGGTGGCGGGAAAAAACGGTCCGCAAGCTAAGGCGGGTGTGCCGACGCCAACGAGGGCGACGAAGAAAAGTTTAAGGAGAGAGCGTGGCATGGAAGGAGGAAGGGGCGTGGTTGAGGCGCAGCCACCCGACGGGGAGGGTGGCGTCGGGCGGTAAGCGAAAACCGGATGGCGGGCTCAGGCGGACACGGGTGGTGGTTTCGGCATCGATGGAAAACCCCGCCAACGCATCGGCGGCGACACGGCGCGCGTCCGACCAGTTGATTACGACGTCGGAGAGTGAAATCGCGTCCGCCTCGCCGGAGTTGCGCAACACGAGGCGAATCAAGGCGGGGTCGGCGGGTGCGGAGACGGCCTCGATGCTGACCTTGGCGGCGGGCTCACGGCCATCCATGACGGCGGCGAGGGTGGGCCAGGGCCAGTTAAGCCGTTCGCCAAAGATAGGCAGGCGATACCAGGTCAGGCCGGTAAGCGCGGCGGGGTGATGTCGTTGTAAACCGGATACTAAATTGGCAAGCGTGGCGGGGTCGGCGCGCACGGTGCGGATGATCGCGTCGGCGGGCCAGGCGCGCGCGGAGCCGTCGGCGGCAAGGCCCAGAAAGCGATGCCGGCGCGGATCGAAGGCCGCCTCATAGCCGTAGGTGGGCAGGGCGACACGGAAGGGCACGCCCGCCTCGGCGGCGAGGCGGATGGCGCGCAGGGCGGCGCCGGGATCGCAAAGCGGCGCGAGCGCGTCGGGCGAGGCGGGCAGGGCGAGGGAATGGACTTGCAGGATAAAGCCGTCGGCGGCGCGGGCGAGGCGGGTGAAGGCGGCGGGGTGATCGAGCCATGACGGCAGGGCGGTGAAGGCGACCGGCACGGGCGCGAGCGAGGAACGGAGGGCTTCGAGCCAGCAGCGGTAGGCATCGAGCTGGGATTCAGCGGCGTCGAAATCGATCTGAAACTCGCGCACATGATGTCCGTCGGCTTCGATGCGGGAGATGAGCTCGTGTGCAAGCGCGACGAGCTGGCGAGTTGCGGGAGCCTCGGGAGAGAATGAGCCGCGATAAGCGTGGACGCGGATGGCGAGTCCGATGGGCGGGCAGGTATTGGCCGGCGGAAGTTTGAGCGAGATTCGCTTGATCTCGGGTGATGCCTCCGCGCGGGGCGGCCAGGTGACTTCGGCGGCGAGCACGGTGATCTGGCGGAAGGCGGAGCCGTGTTCGGCAATGGCGTTTTGCACGCTTGCGTTGTGAGCGTGCTGCCAGACGTAGGCCTCTTGGGTGAGCGGAGCTGGAGATGGGGGCAGCGCCACAAACCATCCCGGTGCGCAAACGGCGAATACGGCCGCGAGCACAAGGAAGAGGGAAGAGCGGAGTGGCACTCCACAGGCATAGCGCTGGTCGGGTGTATGCGACAAGCGAGCGAGGCAAAAAGTTATTCACGAAAAAGCCCCCGGAGGACCGGGGGCTTGCGTGCCCAGCGAAGTAAGGCCCGCGAGCGGGCGGCTAAGCGGATTAGCGGAAAGTGACTGGACCCACGTTGCTGGCGACGTCGTTTTGGTCGATGAGTTTGATCCAATACCAGAGGGTAGGCGGATTCGGACCAACGGCGTCTTCGATGCCCGTCTCGGTGGCGCGGACGCTGCGGATACGATTCCGGCCCTGCGGGGCGGAGACACTGTTTCGCATGATCTCGATCCGTTTGTAGGCGGCGGCAGGAGCAGAGAGAGTCCAAGAGAGCTTTACGGTTTCACCGTTCAACACCGCATTGAGGACAGGCTGCGCCGCCGGGACAACAGCTGCTGGGATCTCGACTACCGGAGGAGGAGTGACGGCTGGAACGGGTGTGGTGGCGATCGTCATCGGAGGCGTGCTGGCTTCGATAACCGGAGCTGCAACGACCGGAGCTGCAACGACCGGTGCTGCAACGGGAGCGGGAGCTGGAGCCGGACTTACGGGCGCGACAGGCGAGGCAGGCGCTGCGGGAGTGACGGCGACAGGAGCCGCTGCGGCAGGTTTCGCAGCAGCAGCAGCAGCCTCGCAGGCTTCACATGTTTCACTTCCCATAGCTGAATGAACAGCGCGGCGGGATTTGGGATAATTGATGCCCTTGCTTTGAGAGGGAGCTGAACTGCACGCGCTGAGGGCGCATAGACAG
>JBEGTN010000150.1:0-4242 GCA_041179405.1 Verrucomicrobiota bacterium | reverse complement strand
AAGGACACAAATCCTGCCATGTCGCTACGGCGTATGGCGGTCGCTTCCTGGTTTTTTATCGCGCAGACATTTGCGCGTGATGGTTTTTTGTAACCCGGTATGTTTCTGGATCGGTTGAGATAGTCGCTACGAACGTCGTGAAAATAAACGATTTTTGCCGGACCGGAAGGCAAGTATTCCAACCAAGGTGCCAGGCTGCTTTGTATGAGCACAACCGCATCCCAGCGCAGGGTGTGTAAAGCTTCCAATAGATTCGGCGCACAGTTCCTTAAGATGGAGATTTTCTCCAAGGCATCGGATGGCTCTCGATGAATTTTTAGGGCATATTTTAGTAAGGACTTAAGAAATACTTTGGGGAGTTTCCTGAAAATCGGTCGTAAATTATCATTAACATTGTCTGCGCAGTGCAGGTAGATAGGCTTGGCCTCATCCGGCCAGAGGTAATGGCTTTGAATGGATTCTACGAGGTTTTTGACGGAGGCGTCCGATACGTGGGGATAGCGAGGCGCAACCAAACCGACGTGTGAAGAACGCGCGAGGTGCCGTAGATTAAAGAAATCGTGACCATTGCGCCCAGGAAAGTAGGGTAGGTCAGTGGTTAAGACTAGGACGCGGTGCATAATCCTTATCGCTTCTTTGTTACGAAGCGCAGGCTTTGCCATAGACGCACCCAGAGGTTCCGGGTAATCCGCTTAAGTTGCGTGCTGGTGGAATTAAGTCGGCATTCCATCCCAAGGGACATGGTTTTTAGTGACGCGACTTGGTTGCTTAATGAAGTATTTGCGGCATTTAGCTCCTCATGGAATCGCATCCAGTTGGCGCGATCTTGCTCCGTGGCATGAACGAGCAATTCCAATTCGGCGATACGCCGACCTTGTGCGTGAATAACATCAAGGCGCTCCGAGCGGTCTTTTTCCGCAAATGTAAACGACTTTTGCAAACCCTCGGTTTGATGACGCAATTGGCTGGTGAGGTTAACCTCAAACGCATCGAAAACATTGGGCGGGCAGGTGAAGGCCGTTTTGAGGGCGGATTGCTCTCGGGCTACGTAAAAACGATTCAGGCCATCTTGATAGACAAATTCATAATTATGATCGAGTAGTCGAGGCTCCCATTCGTGATGGCTGCTGATTTGTGTATTAGGCAGCGTGGATTCGAGCAATATTATCCACGGCCGGTAACGCGCCAAGTTTATCGATCTTAGAACCGCCGCCTCGTGTCCCTCGACGTCTATCTTAAGGAAGTGGATGTCGGCGGTGGGAGTGTGCTCTAGTATGGAGTCGAGGGTCAGTAATTGAACTTCAATTTTATCGACCTCCAGACCCCTGGCCTCGCAGTCCTTGGCGGCTTGCGGGTCCAAACTGGAAAGTCCCATGTCTTTGACATCCCAAAATGGCGCGTGGCCCGGATTGTCCGATACCGCCGCGCGGATACAGGTATCACGTGGACGAGCGTGCTCCAACCGGGCGAAATATTTCGGCGAAGGTTCTATGTTTATGCCGTGCCAACCCCGGTCATAAAAGGCCTTGGTTACGGAGTCACCTTCGGGGTCGTTCGCACCGACATCTATATAAAACCCAGTTGAAACATGCTTCAATGCTCTCCAGAGCATCACATCCTCGAAGTTCTGCGCATAGGAGATGAACTTCTCATCGGACTTTTGGTTTTTCCCGAGGGATGGCGCGGGTTCGGCCGCCGTCGCCCGTGGTTGCCGGGCACCGGCATTTAGGGCAAGATCGTAGAGCGGATTTCGATACAGACTTTCCGAATATCGATTGTAGGATAGCGTGGGAGTTTTCCACTCTAGGGGAGCTGCGCCGAAGTAGGCCGCAATCAATCCGTCTCCGCTGAATGACTCGTGAACATCGTGTTCCGCTAAAATATAACCGCCGAATTTACGGATGAGAAGCAGGCATTTTTGATGGGTCAGCGCGTCGCCGCTGATCGGCATGGCATGGGTGGAGACGATCAAGAAGTTAATGCGGTGGTCGCGGAGCAACTCCTCGCAGGATTCTATGACCGATAGCTCCGCGCCTTGTGCGTCGCAGTGCAGAACATCCAGGTTATCGAATTGGCATCGTTTAAATAATGCTGGCACATCAATTCGCTCTATCAATTGATGTCCGGCGCTTTCGGTTTGGAAAAGCGAACGGCCGGGTGTGCCGATACTTGCTTGGATAAACTCCAGCTCCAGATTGTTCAGGCGGGCGTTTTCACGCCCGATCATCAGGTGATTGGGATCCGGCTCCACGGCGACGGCGCGTCGTTGACCGGGCGCTTCACTCGCGAACCAGAGACTGTAATAAGACCAAAATGCTCCAAGTTCCAGCATGACCGCCTTGGCGGGCAATTGGCGTAGTATGGCATGAAAAATGAGTTCCTCTTGCGGCTCGTGGTGGCCATTGAGGCGGGTGATTAGATCGGTCATCCATGCGCCACAGTATCCGTCGGCGACGACTTTTACTCCATTGTGCATGATCTGAATTCGGTGCCCGCTCTCGTCTGTTACCACGGCGCCCGAGTTCGGGACTTTTGGGATACTGGCGGCATCGCGACAGCGGCAGGTCATTGCCACGCGCCCGTCCCAATCGGCTTCGGGGGGGATGGGGAAAGCGAATTTTGAAGAAGGGGTCGGGACTGGAGGGGTGTTATATAGGAGGGCGGATCGGATTAGGTGGGCGGCGAGGGAGGCCTTCTTGTATACCGTTAGTGCCACTAGGGCTTGGATCAAGTTTAGGTCGCCCGGAGTCTCATCCGCCTTGAGTCGCCGGAAAAAAATGGCGTCACCCCAACTCAGTTTGTCGGCGGTTGGAAACGCCGCGCCGGTGACATAAGGGTAATTATGTAAATAGTGGAATCCGATGAACTCCCATCCTTGTTCGCGCAGATATATTTCTACCTCACTAAAGTGGGATGCACCCTCGTAGATGGGGGAAAACTGAAGTTCGCAATGCAGCACGGCGGCACGTCCCAGGGTGAGGGGGGCGTTCTTTAGGATCAGTTCCTCGACACCTTGAACGTCGATTTTGATGTAATCTATCTGGGGTTCATCGCGTAGCGCCGTATCAAGGGTCTTGGTCGGCAGGGGTATTTGTTTAACGGTGTGGAGATGGGACAGGCCGTCGAGCAGGCTATTGTCATGCTGCGCCAAGGGGAGTAAGGAAGAGGTGCCATCATCGTTATTGATATGAAGGTAATGGAGCTGGCCGTCGCCGATTGCATCGGGTAGCAGGACCAAATCGGTTTCTCCTTCCGCAGCAGATCTTTCTGCCCGACGATGGTCCAACGGCTCAAATCCGATGATTCGGCATCGGGGGTGGGCCTTGAGCAAGGGTTGGTAAACGTGGCCCTCAAAGGAAAGGAGTTGGGCGCCAATATCGACAATTACAATACGCCGATCCTTCAGACGGCCAAGAATATCACCTAATAATTCTTTATATTCAGGCAATTCCTCCGGATGGTTGCGCAAAAGATATTCACGGCTTGAAAGCAACTGTTGTGCGAGCGCTGAGACTGAGCCAGCCATGGCGATAATTTTCTCCGCCGATTCTTGCTCGTCCTGCGAGGGTTGCCGGTGAAGGAGTGCTTGATATAGACCGGCGATGCTGGTGGGGCTATTCATTTTAAGGTTTTAATGGTGGAATTCGATGGTCATGGGCAGTCGTGCGATACCATAAAATGGATGCATCACTCCGTCCTCCTGCCATACGTGGATCGGCCCCAGGCCGTCGTGGCGGTCGTGCAGGCTGCCTAGATTGGGGCTGGCGGCGGAAATTTCGGCACAGTTCAAACTGAATGTATAATGTCCCGGTTGGACCGATAGGGTGATTTCAATTGTGACTATGATCGATTCGCCCGCTGCCATTCGTGGCGGGCAGACCTGCAATTGAGGCGAACCGGCGGCGAAAACCAGGTTGTTCATCCTGTCATACAAATGGACGCCGACGTGCGCGGCATCTGTGGAATTTTTTGCCTGGAGCACAATATCGATCACGACAGCGGAACTCTGTTTGACGGTGAAGTCATGCAGTCCCTTCTCATTGCGGAATGAGGCGGCTTGGATAGAAACGGATTCGCCGCCTTGTCGGGCTCGGGCGGATGTAAGTATATCGTTGGCTTGAATGCGTTTAATTAGGGGATCTTGGCGTAGGGCGGGCAGCATGCCCGGTTCCGACTCGCTGATTTTTCCGGCTTGCAGAGCGAAGTAGCGACTGGTGGCCTCCTCGGGCGGGCCGTCGAAAA
>JBEGTN010000149.1:0-2557 GCA_041179405.1 Verrucomicrobiota bacterium | reverse complement strand
CCGGCGGACGACGGAGCAGGAGACGTCGCCCTCGTGCCACTGGTCGCCGGCGAGCTCGCCGACCATGGAGGCGTAGCCGCGGAGCATCCCGGGGAGGCCGTTGACGCGCTCGCAGGAACGGGTGTTCATCTTGTGGGGCATGGCGGAGGAGCCGACCTGGCCTTTTTGGAAACCCTCGGTGAGCAGGCCCTGGCCGGCCATGAGACGGAGGGTGGTGGCGAAGCTGGCGGCGCCGGCGCCGAGCTGGTGCAAGGCGGAGACGACATCGAAATCGAGCGAGCGCGGGTAAACCTGGCCGACAGCAAAGAGGGCGCCCTTGAAGCCGAGGTGGGCGACGATGCGGGCCTCAAGCTTGGCGACCTTGGCGGCGTCGCCGAAGAGGGTGAACTGGTCGAGCTGGGTGCCGACCGCGCCCTTCAGGCCGCGCACGGGGTAGCGGGCGGCGAGCTCCTCGACGCGGGCGTGGGCGATGAGCAGTTCCTGGCCGGCCATGGCGAAGCGTTTGCCGAGGGTGGTGGGCTGGGCGGGCACGTTGTGAGTGCGGCCGGTGAGCATGAGGGTGCGGAACTCCTTGGCGCGGGCGGCGAGCTTGCCGAGGGCGGCGGCGGACTTGAGGCGGACGACGGCGAGGGAGCGGGCGATCTGGAGCTGCTCGACGTTCTCGGTGAGATCGCGCGACGTAAGGCCGAGGTGAATATATTCGTGGCCGGCGAGAGCATTGAAGGCCTCGATGCGGGCCTTCACGTCGTGGAGGGTGACGCGCTCGCGGGCGTCGATGTCGGCGAGGTCGATCTGGTGTTTAACCTTCTCGTAGGCGGCGATGGCCTTGGCGGGGATGGCGAGGTCGAGGTCGCGCTGTGCCTTCATGACGGCGATCCAGTAATCGCGCTCGATGGCGATACGGCCGGTAGGGGACCAGATGTCCTTAATGAGAGGCGAGGCGTAGCGTTCGGCGAGGACGTTGGGGATGGCAGCGGCGGTGGAGGACATGGCGGTGAAAGGGAAAATAGAGACCGTGAGTGACGCCCGCCGGCTCAGTGATGACAAGGCCGCAACTGCGGCGGCCGGATACAAGCCGGCGAAAGCTTAGCGCAGCATGGATTCGAGACGGGTGATGGAGGCGGAGAGAGACGGGTGGAGCGGGGCCAGGGCGGGATCGGTTGCCCATTCGCGCATGACGACGAGGGAGGCACGGTCGGCGGTCATGAGATCGGCGCCCTCCGGGTCTGCGGGCTGGGTGATGAGGCGCGGGCCGTCGGTAAAGCTTCGCAAGGGGAAGGTGGTGATGAAGGTCTTTTTCTCGGCGTCGGTGACGGCGGGGTCGCGCAGGTAGGTCTCGATGGTCGAGCGCTGGGCGGCGTCGGTGACATCGGCGCGAGCAAGCAGGCCGGCGCGCAAGCCGGGTTGCGCGGACAAACCGGGCTCGGTGGCGATGGCGGCGATGACGGCGCGGTCACCAGCGAGAGCGAGGCGGTCCATGGCGATGTGGGCGGCGTGGCGGGTGGAGGGAGCGGCGGCTTCGTCGAGGAGCGCGGCGAGCGGCGCGACAAGGGCGGGGTTACCGCTGAAAACGACGGCGTCGAAGCCTTCCAGAAAACCGGCACTCGGGCGGACGGCCCAGTCGGGGTTTTGGAGCAGGGCCGTGATGCGCGCATCGAACACTGCGCGGTCGGCGTCGGCAAGCGGGCCGGGGGAGCCCCAGGCGAGGTTGCGCAGGGCGAGGGAGGACTCGTCGGGAACGGCGGCGGGGGAAAGGGGCGCGGCGAGGAATTCGCGGGTGAAGTCGGCGGCGGCGACAGGATCGAGCCGGCCCAGTTGATCGAGCAGAAAGGTGCGCAGGCTGGGCGCGGCGGAGAGCGCGCCGCCGTCCTCCATGGTGAAGGCGAAGGGTGTCGCCGCGTCCTCGCCGCCGCGCAGAAATTCGACGATGGCGGCGACTGTGCCGGCGAGGTCGCCGGCGACGAGCTCGTCGCGCAAGCGGTCGAGGAGCTCGCGGGCCTGCGTCTCGGCGGGCGCGCCGCCACCCTGGAGGGCGCGGAGGGCGGCGAGGGTGCGGAGCAACGCGGCGCGGGTGGCGGCGGAGGGTTGGTCGGCGACGAGGGCGGGCTTGGGCGAGGCGGCGGTCGGAGGGTAAAGGGCCGGCGGCGAGGCGGGCGCGGGACGGACGGACGGCGCTTGTTGCGAGAGGACGGGCGGCGCGGATTTTTTGGAAAATGCGAGCCAGCCGAGCAGAGCGGCGAGTGCGATGAACAGAGCGCCGAGGAGCGGGCGAAGCCGACGGGATGTCGCGGGCTTCATGGTGGGGGCGCGGGTGGCGGACTATCGGGCGACGATACTGAGACGGGCCACGGTGACGGCGCCGATGTCGGCGGCGGCGACATCGCGCACGAGCAGGGTCCAGCGGCCGTTGGGGTTTTGACCGGCGAAGCCGGTGACCTCGCGGTCTTCGAACCAAATGTAGTCCAAGTCGGGGCGGTAGGCGACGACGACGTTGCGTCCGGAGGGGGCGCGAAGGGTGATTTCGAGGTCGCTGGGGTAGGCGTGGTCGCTGGAAAAG
>JBEGTN010000148.1:0-7973 GCA_041179405.1 Verrucomicrobiota bacterium | reverse complement strand
TCGCACACGAGCCCCTACACGGAGGCGGTCGCACACGAGGTGCGCCCCGAAATGGCGGCCCCGTCCTGCCCAATCGGGAACGCGGCCTACCGCTCCGGTTGCGGGAGGCGGAACGTGGCGGCGCAAGCGGCGACGGCGAGCGCGGCGGCGACCACGTAGAGCGTGCGCGAACCGGCGGTCCAGTAGAGGATGCCGGCGCAGATCGGGGTGACGGCACGGGCGAGCGAACCGAGCGAACGGTAGATGCCGAGCACCCGTCCCTGTTCCTCCGGGCCGGCGTAGAGGGAAATGAGCCCGGTGTTGGACGGATTGATTAGCCCGCCGCCGAAGGCGAGGGCGGCGACGGCGGCGTAGAGCACGCCGGTCGATGGCGCGAAGCCGAGCCCGAGCAGGCCGGCGGTCGAGCAGACGAGACCGATGGCGAGCAGGCGCGTCTCACGCACGCGGCCGACGAGTTTTCGCACGATGTAGCCCTGGGTGATGATCGAGCAGACGCCGAGGAAGCCCATGAGCTTGCCGTTGTCCATCGGGCCGTAGTGGAAACGCTCTGCGCTCAGGAAAACGAGCGAAGTCTCCATCGCCACGAACGCGAGCTGGTAGAGGAACCCCACGAGGTTGGCGCTACGCACGGCGGCATTGTCGAGACCGAGAATGGCGCTGAGCGGGTTGCGCAGACGCGGCTCGACGGAGCGACCCGAGGTGGCGGGGGCGAGCGTCTCCTTGAACCGGGCACGAATCCACACGAGGTTGAGCAGGCTCAGGAGAAAGGCCACGAGGGCGGGCACGGTGAAGGGGTTGACGCCCCAGTCTGCCAACCGGGGCCAGCTCTCGAGCAGGTTAAATTTTGCGCTCAGTGCGCCGACTACGGGGCCGGTGACAAGACCGAGGCCGAAGGCGGCGCCGACCAGGCCCATGGCCTTGCTGCGCTCGGCGCGGGAAGTGACATCGGCCACGGCGGCGGTGGCGACGGACAGATTGCCGCCGAAAAGACCACCGAGAATACGGGCAAGGAGGAAGAGCCAGAAACTGCCGCTGAGCGCCCAAATCAGATAGCTGAGCGCGGTGCCGGCCACGGTGTAGAGCAGCACCGGGCGGCGGCCGACGCGGTCGGAAAGACCACCCCAAAACGGAGAGAAGATGAACTGAAGCACGGAGAACACCGAACTGATGATGCCGCCGAAAAGCACTTCGGGGAGATGTGAGGTATTGCCGAGGGCGGCGGCGAGGGAGTTTATCTGGCCGAGCAGGGAACCGAGCAGGCCGTGCGTGCCATCGGTGTCGAGGTAGTAGCGCAGCAAGTCCGGCCCGAGCGGGAAGACGATCGAGAAGCCGATCAGGTCGATGTAGAGGGTCAGGAAAATGACCCCGAGCGACAAAGGACGCTTGGCAGCGGAAGGGGGGACGGACGTGGCGGGCGTAGTCACAAGAAGGTTTTAATGGGAAGCCCGCATGAATAGCGGTCTTGGCTTGGAATAGGGAATCGAGTCACTTGCCACAACAAGCGCCAAAAGTCCAAAAATCAGATCAAAACGAGGTAAAGTATTATTTACCCGGCAACGTTTTTTGGATTTGGGGGAAGCAGACTTGATTCACTTTGAGATGAAGCTTTTTCAATTCATGAAAAATGGGTCTCAAAGCGCATGCACTTTTAGTGCGTTGAGCATGAAGATGCTATCTGTTGCCGACCTGAAGCGCGCTTCACTTTCTGATGCGCCTTCATGTCCAAGCAACAATTGTCGCAGTGCCTGTCTCTTGGCCTGATTAACTCTTGCGCGGATTGCGCAGGTTATCGATGGCGACGGCGACGATGATGACCGCGCCCATCACGATTTCCTGGGTGTATTGGGGCCAGCCCATCTTCACCCCGCCGTTGCGCAGGATGGTGATGATGAGGGCACCGATCATGGTGCCCAGAATCGTGCCGCGCCCGCCGAGCAGGCTGGCGCCGCCGATCACTGCCGCTGCGATCACGAAGAGTTCGTAGCCGATGGCCTCGGTGGGCTGGCCAATAGACCCAAGGCGGGCGAAGAAGAGTATGCCGGCGAGGCCGCTGAAGAGGCCGCCGATCATGTAAACGAGGATCTTGGTGCGGGCCACGGGCACGCCGCAGAGCACGGCGGTTTTCTCGTTGGAGCCGAGGGCGAAGATGTGGCGGCCGAGGCGGGTGTAGCGCAGGAACAGCGTGGTCAGGATCGCCGCGCCGATGACGAGCCAGACCGCGAGGGGGAGGAAGGGCGGGGTGAGCACGGTCGGGGCGGGATTGAGCAGGCGGGAGATCCAGAGCTCCTGAACCTCGTCGGGCGGGTAGATGTTTTGCTCGTTGGCGACGAGTTTGGCAAAGCCGCGCGCCATCTGCATGGTGCCGAGGGTGATGATAAAGGGCACGATGCGCAGCCAGGTGACGAGCGCGCCGTTGATAAAGCCTATGAGGGTGGCGACTCCGATGGCGGCTGCGATGGCGGCGAGGGGAAGGGCGACGGGGTGGGCGACGACGAGTTTGGCGCCATCGGGACCGAGGTTGAGCACGTAGGCGGTGGTGATCATCGCCAGTGCGATGGAGGAGCCGCCGGAGAGGTCGATGCCGCCGGCGATGATGACGATGGTCATGCCAATGGCGGCCATGGCGACGACCGCGATGTCCTTGAGCATGAGCTGGGTGTTGGCGTCGGACATGAAGCCTTTTGAGCCCGGCGTGAGGATGGCGAAGAAGGTATAAACGGCGGCGAGCGCGGCGAGCCGGCCCAGCATGGCGACGACGCGGCTGGATTTTTTAGGGGAAGTGGAAAGGGCGGGCTGGGACATGAGAAAAGGAGAGGGTTTTTAACCGCGTTGATCGGCGTAATCAGCGGTTAACGTTTTGAAGCGTGTTGGTCTTGGCCGGTGGCGGCGAGCATGAGGGAGTGTTCGGTCCACTCGGCGACGGGGCGGGCTTCACCGAGGACGCCGCGCGTCATGACGGCGATGCGGTCGCAGATGCCCATGAGCTCGGGCAGGTAGCTGGAGACGACGAGCACGGCCTTGGGTGCCTTGCCGGTGTTGGGATCGCCGAGGGCGAGTTTGTCGATCCAGGCGTAGATTTGGGCCTTGGAGCCGACGTCGATGCCGCGCGTGGGCTCGTCGAGGAGCAACACGTCGCAGTCGTGGTGGAGCAGGCGCGCGATGGCGACTTTTTGCTGGTTGCCGCCGGAGAGGGCCTCGATGGGCTGCTCGCCGCCCTGGCACTTGATGGGGAAGGCGGCAATCCACGGGGCGGCGGCGGCGTTTTGGCGGGAGGGGCGCACGAAGCGCCAGGGGCCGAGGCCGTCGAGTTTGGAGAGGGTAAGGTTTTCCGCGATGGAGAGGTTTTGGGCGAGGCCCTCGGTTTTGCGGTCCTCGCTGACGAGACCCAGGCCCTGGGCCCAGCGCACGCCGGGGGTGGCGGGAGGCGTGAGGTTGCCGTGGATGCGGATCTCGCCGGAGGCTACGGGGTCGAGGCCGAAGAGGGCGCGGAGGGTTTCGGTGCGGCCGGAGCCGATGAGACCGGCGATGCCGACGACCTCGCCGCGACGGAGGGTGAGGTCGGCGGACTTGGGAAACTTTTCCCCGGCGAGGGCGCGGAGTTCGAGGATGGGGGTGGTGGACGTGCGGACGGAGCGCGGGTAAAGGTCCTCGACATCGCGGCCGACCATGAGGGAGATGATTTTTGGGACTGGGACTTCGCCGACCTTGCCGTGGCCAACGGTCTCGCCATCGCGCATGACGGTGAAGCGGTCGCAGAGGGCCTCGACCTCCTCGAGGGCGTGGCTGATATAGACGATGGCTACGCCTTTGGTGCGCAGGCGGCGGACGAGGGCGAAAAGGGCCTGCACGTCCTTTTGGGTGAGTGAACTGGTGGGCTCGTCGAGGACGAGGACCTTGCAGCCTACGGCGACGGCGCGGGCGATCTCGACCAGTTGTTGCTCGGCGATGGAGATGTCGCCCACGAGGGTGGCGGGATCGAGGGCGGGCAGACCGACCTCGTCGAGGGCGCGGCGAGCGATGGCGCGGGTCTCGCGCCAGTTCATGAACGGGCCGAAGGTGGGCTCGATGCCGAGGAGGATGTTTTCCATCACGCTCAGGTGGGGCGCGAGGGCGAGTTCTTGGTAAATCATGCACACGCCGAGGCTGCGGGCGTGGAGCGGGCCGGTGGGCTGGTAGGGCGCGCCTTCGAGGGCCATGTCGCCGGAATCGGCGAGGTGGGCGCCGGAGAGCACCTTCATGAGGGTGCTCTTGCCCGCGCCGTTTTCTCCGATCAGGGCGAGCACTTCGCCGCGGGCGAGAGTGAGATCGACGCCTTTAAGCGCTTTGGTGGCACCGAAGCTTTTGCGGATGCCGGCGACGGTGAGCAGAGGGGGCTGGGCGGAGGACGGGGGCACGAGGAGGGCGGAGGTGCGGCTGAAGGGGAGGCGGCTGAAGGGGACGGATAGGGCCCCTAGGGCGGAAGGCTGCGGACGCCGGCGGCGGCGTCCGCAGCCGGGGACGGACTTACTTGGAGTTGGCTTTGGTCTTCACGGTCACGCCGGTATCGACGTAGGCCTCGACGGGTTTGCCGTGGATGTGGTCCACGAGGGACTTGATGCCGAGGTAGCCCATTTTCTCGGGGTCCTGGACGACGAGGGCGTCGATGATGCCGTTTTGCAGGCCTTGGAGGAGGAGGGCGGAGTCGTCGAAGCCGACGACTTTGGCGTTAACTTGGACGCCCTTGTCGCGGAGGGATTTCAGGGCGTTGTAGGTGCCCTCGGCGGTCGGTTGGTTTGAGGCGAAGACGCCGGCGAGTTCGAGTTTGTTGTTTTTGACGTAGTTGCCGAGGAGGGTCTCGGCGACGCGCTGGGCGCCGGCCATGGAGCCGTCGGTGAACTGCTGGGCGGCGATCTTGAGGCCGGGGTGCTTGGCGAGCTCGGCGGAGAAGCCCTCTTCGCGGAGGCGGGTGCTGGCGGAGCCCTCGGTGAAGCGGATCACGAGCACCTGGCCATCGAAGGCGGGAGTGGCTCCGACGAGGTTGACGAGGGTGGAGGCGGCGGTGCCGCCGGCGGCTTTGTTATCGGTGGAGACGAAGTTGATGTAGTCTTTGCCCACCTTGCCGGCGAGGGGGGAGTCGAAGATGGCGATGGGCAGGCCGCGTTTGGCTGCGGTGCGCACGGGGTTGACGAGCGCGCGGTCGTCGCAAGGGGAGAGGAGGATGGCCTGCACGCCGGAGGCGGCGAGGTTTTCAAAAATGCCGATCTGGTCGGCGACCTTGGAATCGTCGAGCGGTCCCTGCCATTCGAGGGTGACATTGAACTCGGCGGCGGCACGGCGGGCACCGGCCTCGGCGGCCTTCCAGTAGGAGTGGGTGGTGGCCTTGGGGATGGCGGCGATGGTGATCTTGGCCGGGGCGGCGGCGGGCTCGGCAGCCTGGCTGACGGAGGCGGCGAGCAGGCCGAGGGCGGCGGCGATGGCGGATAGGCGGGGCAGGGATTGCAGGGGGGATTTCATGGGTGTGGGAAGAAGATATAGACGGGGTTTTGGGTTTCTGGAATTCGGAAAAGTGAGAAAGTGGGTAGTGTGTGTTTAGTGTGCGGACGCGATATGATTTGTCGTCGATGGATTATTGGGGGTTAGCGGCTCCAATCGAGCATGCGCTGGATGGGGACGAGGGCGGCGGAGCGGATGGGCTCGGGAACGTCGAGCTCGGGACGCATGAACTTGAGGGCGTCGCGGACCTTCTCGATGGTGTTCATCTTCATGAAGCGGCAGTCGTTGCAGGCGCAGGTGTCGGTGGGGCCGGCGATAAAAGTCTTGGTCGGCACCTCGCGGCGCAGGCGGTGCAACATGCCGCTCTCGGTGACGACGATGATGCGGTCGGCGGGGGAGTTTTTGGCGAACTTTACCATGAGCTCGGTGGAGCAAACCTCGTCGGCGAGGTCGCGCACGGCCTCAACGCACTCGGGGTGGGCGACGACCGGCGCATCGGGAAACTGGATACGGATGCGCTCGATGGCCTGGGTGGTGAACAGGACGTGGGCGTAACAACTGCCCGGCCAGAGCTGCATCTTGCGACCGGTGCGTTGCATGACCCACTGGCCGAGGTTCTGGTCGGGGACGAAGAGGATGTCGCGGTCGGCGGGCACGCGGGAGACGATCTTCTGCGCGTTGCCGCTGGTGACGATCACGTCGCTGAGCGCTTTGACGGCGGCGGAGCAGTTGATGTAGGCGACGACGTAAACGTTGGGGTGGGCGGCCTTGTAGGCGGCGAGGCGCTCGGCGGGGCAGGAGTCGGCGAGCGAGCAACCGGCGTCGAGGTCGGGGAGGAGGACGGTGCGGGCGGGGTTAACGATCTTGGCGGTCTCGGCCATGAAGTGAACGCCGCAGAAGAGAATGACGTCGGCCTGCGCGGCCTGGGCCTGGTAGGCGAGGCCGAGGGAGTCGCCCACGAAATCGGCGATGCGCTGGATGTCCTCGTTTTGGTAATTGTGGGCGAGGATGACGGCGTTGCGCTCGCGTTTCAGGGCGAGGATTTCTTGCTGGACGGCGGTGAGAGGCGGGAGCTCGGCGCGGGGAGCGAGCACCAGAGGTTCGTAGTTGAGCAGGGCGGGCATCTGGAGAGGAATGAAACGAGCGGGCGTGTGGGCCGGGTGGATACGCGGGGTTCAGGCTTTCTCGGCTTTGCGCACGGCGGCAAGCAAGACGGCGAAATCCGCGCGTTCGCGGAGAGGTTCGAGGTCGGGATCGGACTCCATCCAGCCGGCGTCATCATAGCCGAGCGCGACGGCCCGGGCGAGGGAACGGAGCGCCTCGGCGGGGCGTTTGCAAAGGGCGAGGCTGCAGGCGAGGTTGTAGTGGGCGGTGTCGTTGTCGGGCTGCAAACGGACGAGTTTGCGGTCCATTTTCAGGCCGTCCGCGATACGACCGGCCTTCGTGTAGAGGCCGCCGAGCAACTCGACGACATCCACGTAGGACGGATCGCGGCGGAGCACGCTTTCGTAGAAGGCGATATCGAAACTGGTGTCTTCCTTGCGGGACATGGGCGGGTGTTAAATTGAATAGGGACAGTATGCGGACGGCGAACCGGCCGTAGCGGAGAAAAATCCGCCTTAGGCGCGGTGTTTGCAAACGCCGGCGGCTTTTAACGTATCGCAATGTGCGCTGACCTGCAGGCGCTGGCTCACGGGGGTGAGGCCGAGCTTGGAAGAGACGGTGTTGCCATACCAAGACATGAAGGGGGCGCTGATCTCGAAGATTTTGTCGCAATCGAGGCAGATAACCTGGGCGACCTGCGCGCTGCTGTCGTGGTTGGGCAAATAGTATTTCTGGTTGCGCCCGATATCGACCTCCCGGAGCAGGGCACCCTCGGTCATTATCGGTAATGTTCTGTAAACGGTTGCACGGGAAGTGGACTTATCAATGGCTCGGGCGTGATCGAGCAGCTCTTCGGCGGTGAAGTGGTCTTTTTGCGCGAAGGCGGCGTCAAAGATTGCGAGACGCTGATTGGTCACGCGCAGACCTTTGGCGGCAAGATGGTGTCTGAACTTGGCGAGGGCGTTGGCGTTGCTCACAGGATGGCGAGTCTCACTCCGGTCTCAACTCTGTCAATCCGTTCATCGTCGGCCCTCCTTCGCCGTAGGCTTCGGAGGGCGCGCTTCGCTCGCGCCATGTCTTGCGCGAGGCGGGAGGGTGTGGCTTCAACGACGCTGACTCATGACGGAAACGGTCGGCGTGCATCCACTCGCGGGGTTCGACAAACTTCTGCACTACAAAGTGCCGGAGTCGCTCCGCGCGCAGCTTCAGGTCGGCTCGCTGGTGCGCATCCCGATCGTGAACCGTTTCCACCTCGGCATCGTGGCCGAGTTCAGCGCGCCGAAGGATTTCCCGGTGGAGCGCTGCAAGCCGCTCGCCGGCCTCGTGTATCCCTTCCCCGCGCTGCCGCCGGACCTCCTGCGCCTCGCCCACTGGATGAGCGCCTACTACGCGGCCGG
>JBEGTN010000147.1:0-5695 GCA_041179405.1 Verrucomicrobiota bacterium | reverse complement strand
CCGGGTCGAACTTTACCGGCGGCGCAGCCACGGCCGAGGCCTCGCGCGGATGCGGCTTCAACTCCACTGTAACCGCGCCTTGGATACGGGCGCAGCACGCCATGCGGGTGTTTTTGGCCAGGCCCAGTCGTTCGAGCGTGCTCTTTTCCTCGCCGCTGATCGGGCTGAGCGCATCAAAGCCGCTCGTCACGGCCACGGGGTCGGCCCCGCACACGCCCATGCGGCAGCCGCTTTCCAGCTTTAACCCGCAGCCCTCGACCGCCTCGAGGACGGTTTGTTTGGGCTTGGGATTGAGGGTGCGCCCCTCGGGATCTATGCGCAGGGCGGCGGCGGCGCGCCGGCCGGCATTTTCACCGAGGGCTGCCTCGGCGGCACCGCCGACCTGCACGTTGACCGTGGTGAGCTCGCCGGTGATCTTACGCAGGAAAAGGCGCTCGTTGCTGCCGGTGCGCACGACCCAGAGACCGCTCAAAATCGCGACAGGCATACGAACCAGCCAGACAAACACATCGTCGTCCGGCATCGACAGGCCAAAGCTGTGCAGCGCCCCGTATAATTTAAGACCGGCAAACCAGTAGTAACAATTAAGCGCGAGCGCGGCGTAAACCGTGACCATGCGATTGAGCTTAGAGTGGAAGGCGTGGTCGAGCAGATGGAAGCTCGCGAGGCTCACCGCCATGTAAATCCCCGTCTGCCAGAACAGAGTCAGGACATCGTTCGCCGGCGTCCCCGGCACGAGAAAATAAGCGAGGATGAAACCCGGAAAGAGCCCCGCGAAAAACCGCCGGAAACCGACGTAGTGCCGGTCATCGTCGTATTGATCGGCGAGCGGCGCCATCGTCGGGTTGAAGTCGTAGCAGTTTTTCGCGCAGCCCACGCAAGGCTGGCAGTGGCTGTTGGCCACCTGCAAATAAGGATTTTGTCCATAGAGCCGCTGCACCGGGAGGACGGGGCAAAACGTGCTGCACCACCCGCTCTTGCCCTTGAACAGCAGTCCGCCGACGAGCGCACCGAGCAAGGCTCCCCCGAGCAGGGCGGCCGTCGCGAGGCCGCTGGTGTTGAAGAAAATCTTGCGGCACACCACCAGGACTAAAAACAGGGTCATGCCGACGACGAAGGCGTTGGCCTTCCAGCGATCGGAAAGCGACCAACCCCGCGTGCGCCCGGTCAGCCTCGGCAGCTGGTTCGTTGCGGCAAGCGGGCAAAGATTTCGCCAGATGCCGGGAGCAAAGAGAAACACCAAGGGCAGGCTTACCACCGCCACATTCCAAAAAAAATTCAGCCCGAGCGCCGGCTTAAAAACGAGCAAGACCACGCAACCAAGCGCCGCGAGGATACTCAGATAACGCAAAGCCTGCCAGACCGCCACCGGCAGGTAACTTTCGAGCTGCGTGTAGTTCTTAAACAGATTCTTTTCGCGGCTCATGGAATGGTTGCCTTTAACGTTTCAGTTCCACGAAAGCGGAGGTCGTCGCCCGGAGACGCGCGGAAAGGATGCGAGCCAGATCCCAGAGGACATCGCGGGCCAGCTTGGGCTGCTGGGCGGCGAGCACCTCGAATTGCGTGAGGGTGAGCTCCATGACTTCCCCGTCCGTCCGCGCCCGGACCTCCGCAGAGCGCGGCGTGCCCTCGATGAAGGACTGTTCGCCAAACACCGCCCCCTTCGGGATAATGGCGAGGTGGTGAACTTTGCCACGCGCGTTCTCGGAGAGCACCTCGAGTTCACCGGCGGCCACGATGAAAAACGATTGGCGCGTCTCCCCTTGCTGGATCACCACCTGTCCCGCCTTGAACGGGACGACGGTGCAGAGCGCCAGAATCTGCTCCCACTCGCTTTTCGACCAATGACTCAAAAACTGGAAAGCCTCGTTGGAGATGCCTTCACTGACGTTTTCGTAATTAAAAAATCGAGAAAAGTCCACGGCCCCCCTGATTGCCCATGATCGGCTGACAGGGCAAATGATTAAAACTTAGGCGCTGTCTTCAAATTAAACCAATGCTCCGTGAGAGGGAAATCATGCTCGGCCAAGGCGACCGAGGCGGAGGCGGGCCAGAGGCCCGTGCCGCCGAGGGCAACACCGGCCCAGCTTGATTTCCCTCTCACCCGCAGGGCGCTAGCAGAGCGTCGGATTAATTTGAAGACAGCGCCCAGGCGGCATAATCCAACGAACGAGATGGGTTGGGCTCCTCAATCATGCCGTCTTTCAAGGGCCACAGGCAGGCCATCTGATCGGGTTTCATCTTGCTGAACCGGGCACTTAAACCATAACCGTGCAACACCCCGCCCGTTCGACCGACAGAACCGCCCCCTTCACTCTGATCCGGTTAAATTACACATGTAACCACCGCATCGGTCCGTCCCTTTCTTCAGTCCACCCGAAACGATAACCTCCGCCCGACACAGGCTCATGAATACAACACACACCCGTTCGCTTTCACTCCTCGGCCTCTCGACCCTGCTCGCTCTTTCAGCGGGCTGCGCCAGCACCTCAAAACCCGGTGCGCCAGCCACACCGGCGGCGCAGATCGCGCCGGCAACCGTGGAGCGTCAGGAAAAACTCATCAAAGACGGCTACGTGGCATTGGACGCAAAATCCTACGACGAAGCGCTCCGCCTGTTCACTCAGGCGTTTGAACTAAGCCCGAGCGCGGTCGGCCAGGCCATGATCGGCGATTGCTACTGGGTGCAGCGGAAGCATGGCAACACCGACCCCCGACTGTTGGAGAAGGCAGACATCCACTACTTGAAAGCGCTGGCGCTTGACCCTGCGCATCACGGGTCCAACCACGCCCTCGGGCGCGACCTCGTGCTGCTGAAACGACCCGCCGAAGCATTGCCCTATCTGGATGCGGCCGACCGCACCAGTGCCGGCAGCAGTCTCGCATCACAAAACCTGCTCTTCCGGGTGAATGCGAACATCGCGCTGGGCAAAACGGCCGAGGCCGAGGCGGATTTCGCGCGGCTGCTCAAAGACCACGCAGGCGACTGGAACACCTACGATGCCGGGATAAAACTGGGCACCCACAAGGGTGACCAAGCCATGATTGCGAACTACAAAGGCGCCAAGGAACGGTCCCTACGCCAGAAAAAACTCAGCAAAGCGGGCTACGCGGCTCTGGACGCGAAAGCCTTTGATGAAGCGATCAGTCTGCTCACCAAGGCGTATGAACTGAACCCGAGCGCGGAGGGCCAGGCCCAGATCGGCGATTGCTACTATCCACAATGGGAACTCAACAAGTCCGACACCCGCCTGCTGGAAAAGGCGAACGTCCACTACTTGAAAGCGCTTGAACTCGACCCGAAGCACGTCGGTGCCAACCACGCCGTCGGGACCAATCTGATGCGGCTAAAGCGGCCGGCCGAGGCCGTGCGCTATTTCAGTGATGCCGACCGCTACAGCGCGGGTAGCATACTCACAGCGCAAAACCTGCAATGGCGAATGGACGCCTATATCGCGCTGGGCAAAACGACCGAGGCCGAGGCGGATTTCGCCCGATTACTGAAAGACCACGGCGACGATCTAAGCACCTACCTCGCCGGCAAAAAACTAGGCACCCACAAGGGCGACCAAGCCATGGTTGCGCACTATCAGGACTTGCTCAAACGCTGGAAGGAAGAGCGCAAAACCGCGGAAGTAGAATAAGCCTGGCACGAAGCCGTCCCGCCGCCTCAGGGATACGTTTTCCCGTCGAGCCAGAGGCGGCGGATGTAGAGGCGGTGCGTCGCGCTCACCGAGGCCTCGACCTCCATCTTGGTGAAGTGTGGCGTGCCCTTGCCCTCGGGCACGAAGTAGCGCTCCACCCCATACTCGATACGCACGGACCCGTTGCTTTCCGACGCCTTGGCCGCGACCCAGTGGCGCGTCTCATCCGCCGCCGGCTCGGTCTCCAGAATCGTATCAATCACCGCGTAGCCGCCTTCATCGCGCAGCACCACGAACACGTCCTCCGATTGCGACTCCTTCCACCACGCCGGCTTGGGCGCACGGCTGATGTCGTAGTTCAGGGTCATGTAGTCCCCGCGCAAAATATCGCGCGGATCCACCGGCTGCGTTTTCAACCGGACGGTTGGCGCGGTGTGCCGCACCACTTCGTGAAAGCCCGCCCAACCGAGAAGGAAGGCCACTTGCACCGCCACCACCAACCAGACCCAACGTGCTGATTTCGTATTCATGCGACCTCCTTTTCCGCGCGGATCGTGGCGAGCCAGCCCCGGCGTTTTCGTTCCAGATAAAAGCCCAGCACCAGCACGATCACGCCCGAGACCAGGAAAAACACCCCGCCCTGGAGCATCGTGCCGAAAAGATCAAAGTAGCGCGTCACGATGTTCAAGGCGATGAAGCCCAGCCCGAGGTTGACCCAGCCCTCGCGTCCGTTCTCCAGACCGGAGCGGATCATAAACACATTGAGCACGAATAGACCGACCCACGCGCACGCGCTCCACAACCAGCCGCCATCGCCCACGTTTGCGCCGAGCAGCACCACGCCGACCGGCACCAGCACGAAGGCAAAGCTCCCGCCGAGCGAGACGACCTCGCGCCGGCTGGCGCGCCACGCGCCCCAAGCGGCCAGGGCGACGAGCGCCGCCACCACCAGGACGGGCGTGAGCCGCACCGGCACCTCGCCGCCATGCCACTTCCACGCATGCTTGAGAAAACCGAGCGAATACAGCCCCGCGCACACGATCAGCGCACCCCACTTCTCGTGCAGTCCGGCAAAATCTTCGTGCTTCGTGCCCCGCAGCGCCAGCCCCGCCAGCCACACCGCCATGCCCAGTGCCGCCATGATCGCGAAGAAGCGCATTTCATCATCGGAAAACCGCGACTCCGGCCGCAGTTCCAGCCAGCCGCCCCGCAGGTTGAACTCCATCACCATCCAGGTGAGAAAGGCAAAAAGGCTCACCACCTGCGCGCCCTTGGCCCGCACCAGCCACGGCACCGCCACGATACCCAACCACCACACCAGCACGCCCGACGGCGGCCGCGCGTTGAGATGGAAAACCTGGCTCACCAGCGCGATGCCCGCCATGAACAAGCCCGCCCCGATCATGAAAAACGCTTCGCCGATTTTTGGGTAGTGACCGGGCGAGATCTTGAGTTTCCACCCGGCGACGTAGGCGCCGACGAGCAAGCCCACGAGCCCGCCGATCTTCACCCAGTCGCCGATCTCCTGCCAGTTGGTGCCGATGAGCAGGCACACTCCGGCCAGCAACAAGCCGCCGCCGACCGTGCCCAAAATCGCGGCAAAGCGCCCTCCGCCCGACTCCGTCTCGGGATGCCGCGCCAGCAACGCGCCACGCTGCTCCGTCGTGATCAACCCTTCGCTCACCCAGTCCGTAGATTCAGCGCGCAGCCGTTCTTCAAAGCTTTTCATGTGATCGCCAGAGCACGCCAAGAAACACTCCGGCTGGCGATAGATTTCAGATGCCCGCTCGCCGACTTTGACAACCCGCCGCCAGCCCGCACCATCTGCCGCCATGCGCACGTTGACCAAGTCCCGCGCCAAGAAGCCCGCCCGCAAGGTCACCGTCACGCTGCTCTCGATCAAAATCCTGATGAAGGCCGCCCGTGGGCCGAGGTCCGCGATGAGTTACTACGCCGCCGATGCCCCTTAAGGCGCCGTCTTGCCTTCCCCTCCTTAGCCGTCATGCATTCTTCCGATGCTACCCAGCAACTACTCCAAGCAGGCTCGGCAG
>JBEGTN010000146.1:0-2666 GCA_041179405.1 Verrucomicrobiota bacterium | reverse complement strand
CGCTGGCCCGGGAGCCGGGCGACGGCTGGCCGGGGGTGGTGCAGGGTTACGACGTGATCGCGGGGCACGCGGTCGATCTGGTGGTGGCGCAGTTGCAACGCAACGAGCGCGGGCTGCCGGAGACGCCGAGGGTGTTGCTCTTCGCCGGGCGTTGGGCGGAGGGCGGAGGAGGGAGCGCGGGAACAAGGGAGGCGGCAACTTCATGAGGCCGGGTGGCGAGGCTACGCCGATCACTTGCCGGCCAAGACAGCGCGAAGCGCCGCCTCTTTTTCCGCCGTCCAGTAGCCGCACTCCAGCCGCAAAAATACCGAGGTGTAAGGCAGCGTCAAGTTGGTCTTGAGCACGAGGACATGCACCAAAGCCCCGGCACGATCCAGGTCGTGGATGATGGTCTCGTGGGGCGTGCGTTCGATGATCGCTCCAGCCAGCACCCGGTCGAGATCCAGCCGGTAGGCACCGATGCCGGGAGCGTCGGCCTCGGCCACCGCCGGCAACTCGGCGTCGATCACCGCCACCGGTTTCACATGCGGGGCCTGCCGCAGGGCGGCCAACACTTCCTTCACCACCACGAGCTGGTCGGCGCCAGTGACGAGCGTTTCGACACCGGGGCTGGTCTGGGCCGGATAGGCCGAGTCAACGATGCAGATCCAGTTGCGATGCCCGTAGAGCGGCAGACGCTGGCGCAGTTGCTCGCGCCACGGCGCTTCGGCGGCGGCGAACACGGAGAGCACGCCGCAGAGCGGCAGTAAAAGGGCGACGGCAAGAAGGCGGCGTATTTTCATGGGGAGTTATTGCGTGATGACCAGAGTGAGTTCGCCGCCGGCAAGCAGCACGACGGGGTGGACGAGCGTGATAAAGATAGCGCCGTCGCGGACTTCGTGGCGGGCGACGAGCGGCTCGCCCGCGCAGGCAACGGAAACCTGGCGCACCGACCCGGCGGGTTTTGGCAAGGCGAGCTTGACCGTGACCAGTCGCAGCGTGCCGCGCTTCACCGTGAGCGCCGCCTCAAGCGCGTCTCCGGTCCTCCGCTGGCGGAAACCGCCCCAGCCCTCGGCGGCGGTGAAGGCGCACTTGAAATCATCGGCCTGCAGGCGCGGCGCGAAACCGATCATCCCGGCGGGGCCGTCGTATTCAAATCCTCCGCACGCGAGGAACGTGGAGTAGCTGGCCATGGCGCGGGCGTAGTGCTTGCCGGCCTCGGGTTCGTCGAAAGGATTGCCGTGCATCGGGCCCGAGGGCTGGTGCCGGTCATGCACCGCGCGAGCGACGGTGAGCCCCTCGGCGACCATGCCCTCGTAGACGAGGTGCGCGGCGAAGGCGTGCTCAAAGCCCGACATGGTCTCGTTGTAAAAACCCTGGTGGATGTGGTTCTCCCGATTCCAAAGGTGGCCGGGCAGAGTGCCGTCCGGTCGATACGAGCCCTCCGGCCAGGTGGCCATGACGGTGCCGGCGTCCCCGGCTTTGGCGAAGACGCGGCTGGGTTTGTTTTCCGGCCGGGCATAGTAAGCGCCGAGGTCGGCCATGAAGTTATGGCGAAACACCGAGGCGAGAGCCGCGCGGGTTTCCTTCTCGGGCAGGATGCGGCCGAGACCGGTGCGCCAGGCCCATTCCTGGCCGAGCACTTGGTCAATGTGGCTGCCGTCATAGGAACCGGGACGCCATTTTTCCGACTCGGGTGAGAGGTGGACGAAGCGCTCACCATTCCAGAGTTTGGCCACAAAGTTTTTCCGACCGAGGTCGATCCGCTCCCGGCACTGCGCGGCGAAGGCGGTGTCTCCGACGATGCCGGCCATCCGTTCGACTGCGGTCAGCGCGGCCAGGTTCAGGCTCGAAATCCACGGGCTGGGGCCGGCGATGTCTTCGTCCAGCGTGTGGTGGGTGATCCGGTCGGGCAGGCCGTCGCCGTCGCTGTCCTGGGCGAGCAACCACTCGGTGGCCCGGCGAATCTGAGGCCAGTAGCGGGTGACGAATTTCGTGTCGGTTTCCAGCAAGTGGGTGCGGTAGGTGCGCAGGAGGATGCCGCACTGGCCGTCGATCGAAGCCCAGTGATCGTAGCCGGGGCCGAAGAGGATTGGCCGCTTGGGCAAGGGATCAGGCGAGCCGGGCAGGCCGTCGATGCGCATGGCGATACTGCCGTCGGACTTGATGCCCACCGCCGGCACGAAATCGGCCTGGGTGCGCAGGGTTTTTTCCAACTCGGGGAAAAGCCGCCCCATGCCCTCCTCGTAATGCCAGACGTGGTTGCAGGTGCCGGGAAACGAATACACGCCCTCGAAGCCATAAAACCGGCCGTCGGCGAAGCGCTGGCAGGTCGCGGTCGCGAGGGTTGAGAGGTTGGCGATCGAGCGGTCGAGCAACCAGCGCGGCAGCGTGGAGTCGTAGTAGGTTTCCCGCCATAGATCGGTGGCGGACACGAGGGCGAGGCCGTCGGCGGCGAGCTTGTCCACCACGGCCGAGACGGAGGCATAGTGGGCGGCATACCAGCGGCCCTTGCCCTGGAGCTTGCCCCAGTCGCGCAATTCAAAGTTGGGAAAATGCCACGCAATCGCGAAGGTGAACACGCGTGTCTCGCCCGCTCGCAGGCGAAAGGGCGCGGTGAGCGCGCCGACCTGGGTTTCACCAAAAGGACGGGTGGCAGCGACGACGACGGGGGCCGCACCGGCGGC
>JBEGTN010000145.1:0-3011 GCA_041179405.1 Verrucomicrobiota bacterium | reverse complement strand
TGCTCCGCAGCTCCGTCCAGCTCACCCCCGCCCAACCTCGCCCATGATCCCCCGCCTTTTTTTCCTGCTCATGTGCGCCGTCATGCTCCCCGTCTCTGCCTCAGCGGCCCAAGCACCGCGCGCGGCCGCCCCAGTCGCGCTGAGCTGCGATTTTCGCGTAGATCCCCTCGGAGTCGATTCCGCACCGCCACGTCTAGGCTGGCAACTCGCCGCCGTCGCTCCCGACGCTCGTGGTCTCCGCCAAACGGCTTATCGCATCCTCGTCGCCTCTTCGCTAGCGTTACTGGCAAAGGACAAGGGCGACCTTTGGGATTCGGGCCGCGTCGTCTCCGACCAATCCACGCTCCTCCCTTACGCCGGCCGGCCATTGCGCTCCAGCGAGACTTGCCACTGGAAGGTCCAGGTGTGGACCGACGCGAAAAAACCGTCCCCCTGGAGCCCGCCCGCCCGTTGGACCATGGGCCTGCTCGCCCCCGCCGACTGGCAGGCGCACTGGATCGGTGCCGAGGCCGACGCGGCATCCCTACTCCTGCGCCGCGAATTCCCTGTCCGCCCCCGCCTCACCCGCGCCCTCGTCCACGTCACCGGCCTCGGCCACTACGAACTCTTTCTCAACGGTCGCCGCGTCGGCGAAGACCTGCTCGCCCCCGGCTGGACCGACTACCGCAAAACCATCCTCTACGACTCCTTCGATGTCACCGCCCTGCTCCGCGCCGGTTCGCCCAACGCCGTCGGCATCGTGCTCGGCAACGGCATGTATCGCTCGCTCGGCGGTCGTTACTCAAAATTCACCGGCAACATGGGCCCGCAAAAAGCCATCGCCCACCTCCGCTTGGACTACGCCGACGGCACGACCGAGATAGTCGGCACCGACGAGACCTGGCGGGTCGCTCCGGGACCGATCACCTTTTCCGACGTGTATGGCGGCGAAGACTACGACGCCCGCCGTGCGCAAAAAGGCTGGAATCTGGCCGGCTTCGACGCCTCCGCCTGGTCGCCCGCCGTCCTTGTCGCCGACTCCGGCGCCCGGCTCGCCGGCCTCTCCGAGTCTGCCCCGCCCATCCGTGCCTTCGAGCGTCTCAAGCCCGTCGCAGCAAAAGAACTTCGCCCCGGGGTGACGGTTTACGACCTCGGTCAAAATACTTCGCTCATCCCTCGCCTCGCCGTCCGGGGTGCCGCTGGCTCCACCGTGCGCATCACCCCCTCCGAACTCATCAAGCCCGACGGCGAGATCAACGACACCATGTGCCGGGGTAAATCCTATTGGACCTACACCCTCGCCGGCGGCGGCGAGGAGACGTGGTTCCCGCAGTTCTTCTATCGCGGCGCCCGCTACCTGCGCGTCGAATGCGCTCCCGCCCCCGGCTCCACCGAGCGCCCCGTCGTCGCCTCCATCGAGGGCGTGGTCGTCCACAGCGCCTCTCCTGTCGTCGGCGAGTTCTCCAGCTCCAGCGACCTCTTCAACCGCACCCAGCGTCTCGTTCACTGGGCCCAGCTCAGCAACCTCGTCAGCCTCATCTCCGACTGCCCCACCCGCGAAAAACTCGGCTGGCTGGAGCAATACCATCTCAACGGCCCCGCCCTCCGCTACGAATGGGATCTGGCCGCGCTCTACACCAAGTGCCTGACCGACATCGCCGACGCCCAGACCGCGACCGGCATGGTGCCCAGCATCGCGCCCGAATACGTCAAATTCGGCGGCGATGGCGACGCCAACGCCTTCCGTAACTCTCCCGAATGGGGCAGCGCCTGCATCCTGTCCCCGTGGCAGCAATACGAGTTCGCCGGGGACATCGACCTGCTTCGCCGCCACTACGATGTCATGAAACGCTACGTCGCCTACCTCGGCACGAAAGCCCGCGGCCACATTGTAGATTTTGGTCTCGGCGACTGGTATGACATCGGCCCGAAACACCCCGGACCCTCCCAACTGACTCCCAAGGCGCTCACCGCGACCGCGTTTTATCAACACGACGCCGCCATCCTCGCTCGCATCGCGCGTTTGCTCGGTAAAAACGACGACGCCAAAGCCTACACCACGCTCGCGCACGAGATTCACGCCGCGTTCAACCAAAAGTTTTACGACGCCGCCACGCACCGCTACGCCACCGGCTCCCAGTGTGCCAACGCCCTCCCGCTCGTGATGGACCTCGTCCCGCCCGCCGACCGCGACGCCGTGCTGGCCAACCTCGTGCGCGACGTCGAGACCCGCGGCCTCACCGCCGGCGATGTCGGCTACCGCTACCTGCTCCGCGCCCTGGCCGATGGCGGCCGCTCCGACGTCATCTTCACGATGAACCACCAGTCGGAAAAACCTGGATACGGCTACCAGCTCGCGCACGGCGCGACCAGTCTCACCGAGGCCTGGGACGCTCTGCCCGGCTCATCGCAAAACCACTTCATGCTCGGCCAGATCAACGAGTGGTTTTACCACGACCTCGCCGGCATCCAACCCGATCCCGTTGGCCCGGGTTTTAAGCGCATCATCATCCGCCCCGCCATCGTCGGCGACCTCGCCTGGGTGAAGGCCGCCTACGCATCACCGCACGGCCGGATCGTCTCCGCATGGAAACGCGAAGGCTCGCGTCTTACCCTCGAGGTCACGATTCCGGCGAACACAACCGCGACCGTCTTCGTCCCCACCAGCGATCCCGCCACCGTCACCGAGAGCGGCGTTCCCGTCGCTCGGGTCTCCTCGAAAAACCCCTTTTCCCCCATCCCCGGCCACGCCGTTTTCACGGTCGGCTCCGGACATTACGTTTTCGCCTCCGATTTCACCGCCAACTTAAAACCCTGAACTACGCCACCACGCTCCTGGCCACCGCGACTAACCGGCGCCCCCCCCTCAATCGTGCCTTATCCGGCGCTGAACAAGACCAAGTCCTTGGCATTAAAAAGGCGTAGCGATCCCAACAAAACACAGACCAAATCGCGCGCCTAGTCGCGCCAACGGTAGGGCGCGGCCAGCGAAGCGCGAAGGCCGCCGTGCACTGCCGCCACTTTTTCCGCCT
>JBEGTN010000144.1:0-3562 GCA_041179405.1 Verrucomicrobiota bacterium | reverse complement strand
TTGTCGCGGTTGATCCACACCACGCGCAGCATGTCGCGGATGTGTTTGGGCTTGGTGTGCCCGAGGCCAAAGGGCGAGAGCCGCGCGAGCTTTTCACCCAGAGTTTTGCGCGGGCGGTGGTTTTCCAAACGAGCGGAGAGCGGGGCGGCGTTCATCGTAGGGTTGCCCGCGTTTGCCGCCTAGTTGGCCGCAGGCGCCGGGCTCTCCGCCACTTCGCCTGCAATACACGCCTCGGCGAAGGCCTTGATGCGCCGACGCAGGCTGGCGAGCGCGTTGCTGCGGTTGGCCGACAGCACCTGGGTCAGCCCCGCCTCGGCGAGGAAATCCGGCTCCACTGCGAGGATGTCCGCCGGCGTCTCGCCTTGGTAAAAGCCGCACACCACCGCCGCGATCCCCTTGGAGATCAGCGCATCCGCATCCATCTGGAACCAGCATTTGCCGTCGCGTAGTTCGATGTGCAGCCACAGCTGCGAGACACACCCCGGCAGCAAACGCCCCGGAGTCTTTAGCCCCGGATCCATCGGCGGAAACTTCCGCGCCTTTTGCAGCAGGTAGGTGAAGCGCTCCTCCGCATCGGGCAGCGTCATCAGGTCGTCGGTCAGGGCTAGGCGTTTCTCGGAGAGCGTCATCGGCAAAAGTTAAACCACCCACCCTACGCATCACGGGCCGCGCCGCCAGTTTCTTTCTCCTCCGCGCCCGCCGCCTCCGCCACCCTTCGCGCGTGAAACCGCTTCGTGAGTCGCACGCGCACCGTGTGCATCCCCCACCCCGCCGCCGCGCAGAGCAACCCGCCGATCATCAAGGTCCGCCGGTCGCCGCGCCCCAAGGCATCCCCGGCCAGGATCGTGGCCGCGATATACGTCGTCGGCACTCCGATCGACACCGCCAGATAGGTGCCGAGCGGCACCCGCGCCAGCGCCAGCAAGTAGCTTTGCAAAAAGAACGGGGTGCCCGGAATCACCCGCAGCGCCAGCGTCAGCTCCAGGTGCGATTTCGCCGGCCAGACCGGCAGGCTTCGACCCGCCCTGCGCAAGGCCCACTCCACCACCGGCCGCAAGGCCCTCCCCGCCACCCAGTAGGCCAGCGTCACGTTCACCGCGACCGCCGCCACCGCGCACCCGATCACCACGCCGACACCGAGTTGCGGCCCGAAAACCGGCCCCGCCGCCAGCGTGAACGGCGCCAGCGGAAACCCGAACAGGGGCAACACCGCCATCGCCGTGAAAAACACCCACGGCCCCGCCGCGCGCAACGCTTCCATCACCGCCTCGATGCCCGTGCGCAGCTCCGTTCCCCATTCCAGCCACGCCCACCCCGCGCCCAGCGCCGACGCCGTAATTAACAGCCACCATGTCCGGTTTCTTCGCATCGTGGTTCAGCGCAAACAATCCGCCGTCCAGCGCGACGAAATTCGTCCGCTCGCCGTCCTGTCTACCTATATCACCCACCCCCGGCACGCTTGACCCGCCCCCCGCTTGGTCTCCTCATTATTTCCCTGATCGCCGCCATGATATCCTCCGATTCCTACGATGTCGTCGTCGTCGGAGGCGGCCCCGCCGGCGCTTCTGCCGCCATCCGCACCCGCATGGCGGGCCTGCGCACCCTCCTGGTTGAGAAAGAGTCCGTCCCGCGTTTCCGCATCGGCGAATCACTCCTCCCCGCCGGCAACGCCTTCCTCGCCGAGCTCGGCGTCGCCGAAAAGATCGACCGCGCCGGCTTCATCGAAAAGTTCGGCGCCCGCTTCCTGCTCGCCTCCGGCAACGCCGACAAGGCCGTCGTCTTCGCCAACGGTCACGTTCCCGGTCTCGATAAAAGCTACCAGGTCGATCGCGCTCGTTTCGACGCCCTCCTCCTCGACCACGCCCGCGAGCTCGGCGTCGAGGTCCGCACCCGCACCACGGTCCGCGCCGTTGCCCCCGCCGCCGATGGTCACGCCATCACCCTTGCGCCTTCACCCTCGGCTTCCGGTGCCGACAACGCCTCCTCCGCCGCTCCCGCCCTGATCTCCGCCCGCTACGTCATTGACTGCTCCGGTCGGGACAACGTCTTCGCCTCCGACCTCAAGGCCGATCTCGATCCGCCGGCCCTGCCGACCAAGCGCATCGCACTCTACAACCACTTTCGCGGCATCCCCCGCGCGACCGGACCCGCTGGCGGCGACACCGTGATCATCCGCCTCCCCGAGGGCTGGTTTTGGATCATTCCCATCGACGCCGAACGCACCTCCGTCGGCCTCGTCACCACCCAGGCCGCCTTCAAGGCCGCCGGCCTCGCTCCCGCCGAATACTTCGCCCGCGTCGTCGCCTCCTCCCCGCGTTTGCGCGATCTGTTCGTGTCCGCCGCGCCTACCATGGGTTTTCACGTCACCGCCGACTACAGCTACTACCGGCGCCGGCTCGCCGCCGCCCGTCTCGTGCTCGCCGGCGACTCCGGCGGTTTCCTCGACCCGATCTTTTCCTCCGGCGTTTACCTCGCCTTGTTCGCCGCCAAACACGCCGCCGAACTCGTCGTCCTCGCCCACCGCGAAGCCCGTGACATCACCGCGCGCGAGCAGTCCCGCTACACCCGCCGCGTCAAAGACCACGGCCGCGTTTTCCACCGCCTCATCGAGGCCTTCTACGACCCCGACGCCTTCGCCGTCTTCATGTGCCCCTTGCCCCCCCTGAATCTTGCCCCCGGCCTCACGTCCATCGTCGCCGGCCACGCCCGCCTCACCTGGCCGCTCTGGTGGCGCTTCAAGATCTTCCTGCTCGTGTGCCGACTCCAGCGCCACCTGCCTCTCGTTCCCCGTCTCGACCTGCAAAACCCTGCCGCCGCAGGAATGCCGCCCTCCCTCTCGCCCGAAGCGGACCGCGCCGCCGCATGAACGCCCCCTGCGAAAACACGCCCGACATCTGGGATGTCATCGTGGTCGGCGGCGCTCTCTCCGGTGCCGCCACCGCCATTCTGCTGCTGCGCCGCAATCCCGGGCTACGCGTCCTGATCGTCGAGCGCAGCCCCGTCTTCAAGCGCCGCGTCGGCGAATCCACCGTCGAGATCAGCTCCTATTTTCTCGGGCGCGTCCTCGATCTCACCGACCACCTCCAGGAGAAACACCTCGTCAAACAGGGCCTGCGTTTCTGGTTTCACAACGACCGCTCCGACTCGCTCGACACCTGCAGCGAGACCGGTCCGGGCTACAACGTCCGCCTGCCTGGCTACCAGGTGGACCGCGCCGTGCTTGACGAAGAAGTCCTCGCCCGCGCCGTCGCCGCCGGTGCCACCTTGCTCCGCCCCGCCAAGGTCCGCGACATCACCCTCGTCCCCGGCGGCCTGCAAATCGTCGAGTTGGAAACATCTTCCTCCGCGGCCTCACCTGACGAGGCCGCGCCCTCCGAAGCTTCAGCGAAGGAGGGCTCCTTTCTCTCCGCCCGCTGGGTCGTCGATGCCTCCGGCTTCTCCGCCCTGCTCGCCCGCCGTCAGGGCTGGATCGAACCCAACCTCGACCACCCCACCGCCTCGGTCTGGACACGCTGGAGCGGCGTCAAAAACTGGGACTCCCTCGACCTCGCCCAGAAATTCC
>JBEGTN010000143.1:0-4043 GCA_041179405.1 Verrucomicrobiota bacterium | reverse complement strand
GCCACCCCCGGCCAACTGAACCCCTCGCCCGCCTCGGCCGTGAAGCCATCTCGTGAATCCATTAACCGGATACGCGCCGTCACCATCACCCTATCGGCCGTCGCCACCTCCAACAATCGCGCCAGCGAATCACCGTCCGCAAACCCGTCGCCCGCGTTCAAAAACAGCACCCACTCGCCGCGGGCCAGACGCAAGCCCTTGTTCATCGCATCGTAGATGCCCCCGTCAGGTTCGCTCACGATCCGCACCGGTCCCGCAATCCTTCCCCGCCAGTGTTCCGCGCGCGGCACTGTGTCATCCGTGGAGGCCCCGTCGATAACCAGCCACTCGCAGTCCGCACGGCCCTGAGCCGCGACACTCGCCGACGTGGCATCGAGCCTCGCTCCGGCATTGCGACACACGGTGACGACACTCACCCGGCACACCGATTGATCAGTAACGGCACTCATCGGGATAGTCCGGCACACCTCACCAATTCGCCCCGGCAGCGGCGATAGACAAATAGCAGCCATCTAGCCTTGATACGCTCCCAGCGTGAGCGGATACCGCCTCCCTCCGGCAGACGCTGGTAACCCTGGAGCGGGTCGATGCCATGTAGCTGTTTCAAACGCAGCTGCATTGCCGCCAAGCGTCGAAGATAAGGCAGATAAACCCACTCCTTCAGAGCGGGCGTCAATTTTACCTGATAGGCCTTCAAGCCGGGATCAAACCAGTCTCCCCCGAGATACCGGATACCTTGGTAGTGATAAAACAGCACCGGACTCTCCTCCAGCCATGGCGCTCCCTGTTTCAGGGCGAGACGGGAAGGGCTCACATTCCAGGGAGCCGCGTTGACTCCCGGATGTTCCAACGCGCACACCCCGGAAAACCTCCGGTGAAATTCATCCAGATAACCCTGATCGGCAAAGCGTCCGTTATCTACATGATCGTGGCACCACTCCAGGCATCGCTCACGCCACCAGTCCAAACACGCCAACCCGTCCGCATCGCGCCGAAACGAAACCCATCCGACATTGAAGCGACCAAAGCGCACGTTTTCCCGCAGCCGGTCGGGAAACCGGTGCGGCACGATGCCCACCGAAGCCCCGGCTTGCTCCGCAAAGACCGCCGAGGCCGGTCCGAAGAAAAACAAATCCGCATCGAGATAAGTCATGCGCTCCGCCGTCGCCTCGCGGGCGAGGCAATAACGCACCAACACCGGGGTGGAGGTGAAGTAAAACTCCACCCGGCTACGCTGCGAACGAACCGCCGCATAAGCCAAATCCGCCGCCAACAGCTCCGCAAGCGGCACCGCCACGAGCGACTCGTCGCCCGCCGCCGCGACCACCGCCTCGGTCTCGGCATCAAAGCAGAGCACCAACAGACGAAACGACTCCCCCTGCGCCTTCAACGACTCGTGCAAGCAAAGCATCCGGGCCGCATAGCCTTTGTCACAGTAAGTGCAAAAGTGGTTCATGCGCCCGGTAGCAATCTACGCACCAATAGCCTCATCCGTCGCCAGCGCATAGCCCGGCGCAGACACACGGCACTTCGGATTCCCATCTCAGAAAAAAGCTCTGCCCCAAACCTGCGCCGCCCTTCGGCCGCAACGATCAAAGCGTGCGTATGCTGGCCAAGCAGGTCGGCAAAGACCCACGCCAGCAGCAGGCCACGCCGGTCCAGCGGCGGCACGGCATCATTTACGCTGCGTAAAAAACAAAGGTTTGCATAAATCGGCGCGCCCGGGGCGAGACCGGCCACCGCGCGAGCCGGTCCTTCACCGAGTTCATGCCGAAAGATGGAAAAATCGCCCCTCGGCGACCGACCGACCTGCAAGTCTGAAATCCAAAACGGCTCAGCCTCCATCGCCTGTAACGTCCGCCAAAGTTTATCCTCCCCTTGATAGGCATCGATGAGGCCCGGCTCGAACTCGACTGCGAGGGCGCGCCGCCGCCACTCCTCCGGCAAGCTGAGGAATATGCTCAAATCCTGCCCCTGCGTGTCGCACTTTAACCAATCCACCCGCTGCAGTCCGTTCGCCGCCAACGCGGACTGCAAGGTGACGGCCGGAAACGAAACGGTTTTTTGAACCTCAAAAAGATCCGCGAACACCCACTCTTGGAGCGCATCGTTACGCGGCTTAAGTAAACTCGAACAATGCGGCGAATGGGTGAGATAAAAGGTTTTTGGCACTCCCTTGTCGGCGGCGGGAGCGACCAATCCTTCGCAATAAATCCAGCGCCGAAACGCCCGGCTCGCCTCGCTTAACTTGCCGATGTCACGCGCATCCGGCTCAAAACCTAATCCGATGGAATAACGTGCGATCCCGCGCCAAATGGGATTCACACCTCCAGCCGCACCTACGTCAACCAGCACGGGCGGCTCCGCGAGTAACTCGGGGGAGGCAAATATGCGGTCCAACAGTTTCACGAGGAACTCCTTCGTTTAAGCAAAAGTCCGGTGGATTGAAGCATGCCTGAGCCAACCGGCCAGACCGCCTCGGCATCAAACTCTTTCACGATTTCATAGTCCGTTTTCAAACGCGTCAAAAACGCATCCCGGTTGAAAAACCAAACGGGATAGCTGGCCGCATAGATTTCCGGCGGCACATGCTGCACGCGCACCCGATCCGGCCCCTTGGTGAGCAATGGCAGGTTATTTAACAATAAATAGGGGATGCCCAGGTCCCGCCAGCCGGCCAAGACCTCTAACGGCCGCTCCAGATACTGAAGCACACACGAACAGATCAGCACGTCATACCCCCCCCCGCCACAGGCCTCGCGCACCTCACGATAAAACCGCAAAGGGGTATCCACCAGATGTTGCCGCCCCGCTTCCACGAACCCGGCCTGCTCGATCACGTCCCAGCGCAGGTTCTCGCCACGCGGCAAAAACGTCCGATGCCGCCAATAATTAGTGCCCAGTGATCCGCCAAAATCGAGCACCCGTAAGTGCCCGCCCGACACCCGCACGATCTCTTCAAGCGCGGCCAGCAACGGCCGGTCCGGTTCCAGCGTTTGAAACAATACACTATCACGCTCAAAGGCAGCCCGTCCGGCCCGCACTTCCAAGGTGGCCGCCAATACCTTCTGAACAATTGCCGCGTCATCATAACCGAGCGATGCTGCCCTTGCAGGCGCCCAATCTGGATAATTGCCACGAAAAACAGGTCGGGAAACCAGGGCGCGTAGCGTTCTCCTTACCTGGCTTGGGATAAAGCGCTTGAGGAGATTTTTAGCCGTGGCCGACATGAAGCCGTGATCGTCAAGGCAAGGCAGCGCTTCAGCAAGCCTGCGCAACGGCATTTGACTCTCCATAAGCGAACCTGCATCGACCCACAAACCGGCCAGCCGAGCAACTCGTCGATCCTCTTTAATTCAACGCCCGATGACCGCACTAAGCCTAACCCTGCTGCTCTGGTGCGTGATCACGCTTACCTGCGTTGGCTTGGGCTCGGGGCTATTGCGTATCACCGGTTTGGATTCTTCGGAAAAGACCGGCGCACTGGATCGGTTTTGGCTCGGTTTCGCCCTCCTCATCGCCGCGCTTCAAATCTGGCATTTCTTTCTGCCCGTCAACTGGCTGGCCACCATCACGCTCGCGGCCGGTGGCGGTGCCGCCGGCTTGGCGTCAAACGCGTTTTCCGCCGCGCGCCGCCCCCGCGTCTCGCTTTGGTGTATCATTTTTCTAATATCGTTTTCCCTTTGGCTGGCACTCCGAGGCATGGACGTCGCGGGCAACTTCGACAGCGGACTCTACCACTTTTCCGCGATACGCTGGTTCAACGAATACCCGATCGTGCGCGGTCTGGCCAATCTGCACGAACGACTCGGCTTTAATCAGTCGTTCTTTTTGTTCGTGGCCTGGGCCAATCATTTCCCTTGGTTCAATGAAGGCTACCATGTCGCCAACAGCCTGCTTTGCGCCGTCCTGAGTGCGAGTCTGGTGAATTCGGCCGTAAAAATCGCGCGCCGTCGCTCCAAGGCCATGTCAGATGTCTTCAATACCTTGCTTTTACCCGTGCTTGTTTGGCGAAGCCTCGGGGTCGATATTTCCAGCCCCAC
>JBEGTN010000142.1:0-3738 GCA_041179405.1 Verrucomicrobiota bacterium | reverse complement strand
ATGGTCGCGAAGCTGGTCGCCCGGAGAAAGCCGCAGGATTTCCCCGGCGGCGGCGGCGCGAAGCAAGGAGGGGAAAAGCCGGTTGCGATCATCACCGAGACCCGTGAAGGAAAAGGGACGCAAAATCGTCAGCGGCACGCCGAATTCGGCGGCGGCAGCGCGAACGAGCATGTCAGCGGCGGCCTTGCTGGCACCGTAGGGGTGAAGCGTTTCCAGCGGATCCTGTTCATGAAGCGGACGCATTTGCCGACCATAAACCAAGCCGGTGCTCACGAAGATGAAGCGACAACCCGGGAGCTGAGCGGCCGCCTCGCAGAGGTTAACGGTGACATCCACGTTGAAGCGAATGAGATCGAACCAGACGGGCTTGGGAAAATCCATACCCGTGGCCGCGCAATGGACCACTGCGGTGGGCGCGTAATCATGGATGATTTTCATGACGGCTGCCCTGTCCTCAAAGTTTACCCGCGCACACTCTATATTCGATCCAAGTTCCGGCGGGCGCGACTGTTCCCGGAGCAGGGCGAGTATGTGCAGATCAGGCCGGCTGGCTGCGAGGCGAACAAAATTGCCGCCAAGCGTGCCGGATGCCCCCGTGAGAACAATTCGATGAACAGGTGGGTTCACGGTAAATAAACAGCCGGATCCTTAGACTGATGCCAAGAGACGGTGCGCCGAAGGGCATCGGACAAGGGAATGGCAACGGCGAGATTCAACTCCCGTGCGGCGCGATCGACGGCGGGAACGTAGCGCGTGATCGCAACGCCATCCAAAGGCTGGCGGGCAACCTGCACTTCTATGCGACGCCCGACGGACGCGCGGACTGACTCCGCGACTTCCCGGATAGAGAGACTGCAATCCGAGCCGACGTTATAGGCGCGGGCGGTCGGGGCGCGGAAGAGGATCGTCCAGAGCCAGACGACGAGGTCGGCGGCGTAGAGGTAGCTGCGGAGGGGGGTGCCGTCGCCGTTGATCTGGATGGGGCGGCCGGCGAGGGCGTCGCGGATGAAGTTGCCAATGGCGAAATGGGCGTCGAGCGGTAGGTGGGGGCCGACGAAAGCGAAGCAGCGGGCGATTTTCACCTCGTAACCGTGCCGGAGGGCGTGAACGGCGCAGAGGTGCTCGGAGACGCGTTTGCCTTCACCGTAAGCGGAGCCTGGCAAAAGCGGATCAGGCGCGCCGGGGTAATCCTCGGGGATATGCGCAAGCTCGGGGGGCTGTTTCCCGTAAACGGCGCCGGAGCTGGTGAGGAGGAGTTTTTTTACACCGCACTGCGCCGCAAAATCCAGCACGCGGCGAGTGCCGCCGATGATGGCGTCGAGCATCTCGTGCGGGGCCTCTTCGTTGAGTTTGGCGCTGGCTTCGGTGGCGGCGTGGATGACGTAGGTAAACTGCCCGGCGGGGAAGTCGAAGCTGCGCACATCGCCCTGGATAAAGGTGAGGTCGGCGCGGGTGGCGAGGTGCGGGGCTTTGCGCGCAAAGGCGGCGGGGTCACGGGTCAGAACGGTGGCGCGCGCGCCAAGACCGAGAGTATCGTTGGCGTGGGCGAAACTTTCCAACAGCCACATCCCAAAAAAGCCGGTGCCGCCGGTGATGAAGAAGGACTGGCCGCGCGCCTCCGACCAAAACTCGCGAGTGTGCGCAAGCACATGGGCGAGGTCTTCGGGAGGGAGGGGTGGCATTGGAAAAAACGGAAAAGCGGAAATTTTGAAAAGCGGAAATGACTGACAAAAATACGGGAAATGGGAAATGTGGGAAAACCTTCTGATTTTAGATTTTTAGAATTTCCGCATTTCAGCTTTTCCGGCAAAAGTCCCTGATAACCTGTATCTCGTAGGCGATCATCGCGGGGGTGAGACCCGGGTAGGTGCCGAGGAAAATCGCGCTGTTCATGATCTCGTCGGCACCGGTCATCTCGCCGACGACGCGGAAGGAGTCGGGGCGGTCTTTTTTGAGCTGAACAAAGACGGGCTGGCGGAGGAGATTGCCGCCAAAAAACATGCGGTTGCCGATTTTCTTTTCGTCGAGGTGGCGGGCGAGGTCGGTGTGGCTGAAGGGGGCGGTGGCTTTGACGCGGAGCATGAAACCGAACCAGGAGGCGTCAGTGCGGCAACCGGTGGAATCCCAGGCGAAAGACTCGGAAAATCTAAAATTTTGAAATTTGGAAAGGTCGGAGTTCAGCTTTTCACAATTTTCAATTTTCCGCTTTTCCGCTTTTGGCCGTTCGCCGGGTGGAACCCAGCGAACGGCGTGTGTTGGCAGCGTGAACTCAAGCACGTCTTCAAGGTCGGCGAGGCCGATGCGCAGCGTTTCCCAGTTTTGCTTCCGCGCCTCGATGAAGGAGGGAAGTTTCTTGAGTTGCTGGCGGCCGATGGCGGCCTGCGGGTCAAGGGGCTTCAGGTTATAGCCGAGGTGACTGTAAATGTATTTGTGATCGTAACCCTTGGGGAGTTCGCCGAGCTGCCAGCCGAAGCGTTTGCCGCAGGTGTCGTCCTTGCCGGAGGCACACCAGCAGTCGCGGCCCCAGTCGCGGAAGCTCTCGGCGTAGGCCTTGAGGGGTGGACGATGGACGATGTTGACCGCCCCACCCTCGCCCATCGTCAGATGGTGAGGCGGGTAGAAGGACTGGGTGGAGAGATCGCCAAACGTCCCCGTATAGGCAGTCAGGATTCCCTCTTTGATGAACGGCACTCTGAGACTGTAGGCCCGACCGTTGGTCGGGCTTTCGCTGAACCCCGACGAGCCGTCGGGGCTACAGGCGTTCGCTTCGGCCTGTTTCAGCAGATGCTCAAGACCCAGTGCTTTCGCGCGGGCGACGGGCAAAGAGTAAGTGCAGCCGAGGGCATCGCAGTTGTCCTCGATGAGCCAGAGGTCGTGGGCGCGGCAGAATTCAAGGACGGCACCGAGGTCGAAGGGGTTGCCGAGCGCGTGGGCGATCATCACGGCCTTGGTCTTGCCGGGGACGAAGGCGGACTCGAGTTGCGCGGGGCGAAGGTTGCCGGTGACGGGGTCGTTGTCGATAAAGACGGGGACGAGGCCGTTTTGAAGAATGGGGGTGACGGTGGTGGGAAAACCGGCGGCGACGGTGATGACCTCGTCGCCCGGCTGAAGGCGCTTGTGCGCGGGCAGCTTGTGCGTGGTGAGGGCGGTGAGCGCGACGAGGTTGGCGGAGGAGCCAGAGTTGACGAGGAGGCTGTGCTTGACCCCGAGAAGAGCGGCGAGTTCGCGTTCGAAGGCTTCGCCCTCGGGACCGAGCGTGAGCCAGAAATCGAGCGTGGAGCTGACCGCCGCCTCAACCTCGTCCTGATTAAACACACGGCCCGCGTAAGGGATGGTCTGGCCGGGTTGCCAAGGCGCGTGAGCGGAGTCGTCACCGGGGCGCTGACCGGTGTGCATAAGGGCGGAGTATTCGCGGGTGAGGCGGAGAATCTCGGCTTTGAGCTCGGCGGGGGAGGGCATGGAAAATGCGGAAAATGGGAAAGCGGAAGTCGTTGAAAAAACTGAAACCTAAAATTTTGAAAATCGGAAATAGAGATACCAAGTCGGATTACGAACGGTCGCTACGTTTTACTTTGGAGACGATGGTCGTGAATATGCCGAGGAGCGCACCGGTCTCTTCCAGCAATACGGGCAAGGCCGGCAGCAAAATCCCGCAATCTTCACGAAGAAGCTCCAGCCACAAGGCGGCCTCGTCAGCTTCCTGAAGCAAGACCTCAAGTTTGGAAACAAACTCCGCAT
>JBEGTN010000141.1:0-3397 GCA_041179405.1 Verrucomicrobiota bacterium | reverse complement strand
GTCGCGCGCATCGACTCCACCACCCGCGCGCCCGAAATCCTCGCCGAGCTCAAGCACGCCCTCGGCGACGATCCCGCCCGCTTCGCCGCCAGCATGGCCCGCCCCATCATCGTCGAGCGCGAACTCCGCCGCCGCTTCGACAACGACGACTCCATCCACGCCACCGTCCGCCGCGCCGCCGAGGCCGCCCACGCCCGCCTGCTCGCCGGTCAACCCGTCCCCGACCTGCACGATGTCACCTGGCAACTCACGCCCCGTCCCCCCGAGGCCTCCCCTTCGGCAAACCTCTCCACCGCGACCACCCCGACCCAGATCGTCGCCAAGAGCGGTGCCTACACCGTCGAGGCCACCGCCCAGCTCTCGCAGGTCCTCGCCGCGCCCGAACTCGCCAAACCCGGCGAAGAGAAACACTACTTCGAGGATCTCGATCCCGAGCTGCAACGCGTGCTCCGCGCCCAACTCCAAAAACCCGGCGATGTCAGCGCCGTGATCGAGCTGCCCGCCACCTTCCTCGTTTTCCAGGCCAAAAGCCGCGACGCCGAATCCCTCGCCGCCGCTTCACTCGCCCTCCCCAAACGCAGCTACGACGAGTGGCTGGCCCAAACGCCCGTCGATAAACTCACCTCCACGCCATGAACCAAGATCTCCTCCTTGTCGTCATCTCCTCGTCGCTTATCGCCGCAAGTGCTCATGCCGGGTCACGTTCCAGCGCCAACTACAGCGTGCCGACCGAGACCTTTGCCTCCAGCTCCCTCGTATCCACCAGCGCCGCCTACACGGCGAACGGAGGCACCGGCACCATCGGCGTCCTCTCCGTTGCTCCCGGTTACACCGTAAAGTCCGGCTACATCGCCCAACTCTACGAGGTCACCGGACTGCAAATCGCCGCCACCCCCGGCACCATCAACGAAACCGGCACCCGCCAGCTCTCCGCCGGCCTCCTGCTCGACGACGCCACCACCCTCGCCGTCGCCGCCAGCTCCGTCACCTGGAGCGTGCAAAACGGCCCCCTCACCGGCATCGACGCCAACGGCCTCGCCACCGCCGCCCCCGTTTTCCAAAACACCCTCGCCACCGCCCAGGGCCTCTACAGCGGCGCAACCGGCACCCTCGGCCTCACCGTCCTCGACACCGTCCCCGACAACTTCGGCACCTACGCCGGCGACGGCCTCGGCGACGACTGGCAGGTCCAGTATTTCGGTCAAAACAACCCCGCCGCCGCCCCGGCGATGGACCCCGATGGCGACGGCCAGAACAACCTGTTCGAGTTCACTGCCGGCCTTGTCCCCACCGACCGCGCCTCCGTTTTTGTCGTCAACCTGGCCATACCCGTCGGCCAGCCCGCCCAGCGCAGCATCGTCTTCAGCCCGCGCCTCGCCGGCCGCACCTACACCGTCAAGACCAGCACGACTCTCTCCGGCTGGACCGACCTCACCGCCCCCGCCGTCTCCGACAACGGCACCGAGCGCACCGTCACCGACCTCACCGCCTCCGGCCCCCGCCAATTCTACCGCGTAGAAGTCAACCGGCCCTGATGAGGGCCGCGCGTAACGCCGCGCTCACAACCCGCCGCGCCGTATCGCCCAGTCCGCCACCGTGCCGTTGGCCGGTTGGCGCAGGATTGTCTTCAACGCCTCTGTCTGCGCCGCCGTCCGCTGGCGCCGCGCCGGGTTCTCCAGGCAATCGCGCAACTCCGCCGCCAGCGCCTGCGGGCTCGCCGCGCCCTGCAAATACTCGGGATACATCGGCTCTTTCAGCAGCAGGTTGTTGATGCCCAGATACGGGATTTTCACCAGCAGCCGCCCGATCAGATACGTCAGCCCGTTCGCCCGATACGCGATCGCGCCCGGCAGCCCTGCCAGCGCGCAGTGCAGCGACATCGTGCCGCTCGAGGTCAGCACCGCCGACGCCGCCACCGGCTCGCCCGTGTTCGCCAGCAGCTCCACCCCAGCCGGCACCCCGCCCGTCGCCTCGATCACTTCGCGGATCGCCGCGCTCGGATAAATTACCCGCGCCCCGCGTTTGCCGTAGGCCGCGTGGCCCTCGCGCAGGAGCGGCCAGATGCGCCCCACCGCCTGCTTACGACTGCCCGGCAGCAACAGCACCGGCGCAGTCGCATCGTAGCGCACCGGCGGCGCGTAGTCGTCCGCCAGAAACGGATGCCCCACAAACTCCACCGGCAGGTCCGTGTCCGCGTAGCACGCCACCTCGAACGGGAAAATGCACGCCAACGCATCCAGATATTTCGCCATCTTGAACCGCCGCCCCGCCTTCCACGCCCAGATTTGCGGCGAGATATAAAACAACAACTTCACCGGCCCGCCCGCCTTCGCCGCCAGCCCGCTTTTGTTGAGCGACTCCGCCAGCCGAAGGTTGAATCCCGGGTAATCCACAAAACACACCGCCTTCGGCCGATGCTCGCCGATCCAGCTTAGTGTCTCGGCGAAGAGGGCTTTGAAAAAACCGTAGTGCTTCACCACCTCCACGAACCCGACCACCGACGACGCCGTGAGGTCGAACAACAGCTGCGCGCCCGCCGCCTCGAGGTGTTTTCCGCCCAGCGCGCACACCCGCAGTCCGGGCTGTTTCGCCCGCAGTTCCGCGACCATGCGCGCCGCGTGTTCGTCGCCCGAATGTTCCCCGGCCACGACCAGCAAATCCACGCCACCGCCCGCCGGCGCGGCGAAATCAGAAGGTAGGATCCCGCCTGCGGGACTGGGCCCGCCGTGCTGTGTCAGTTTCATAGGTAGGGCGGGACCGCTGGGCCCGCCGTGCTTGTCATCGAACTCATGTTGCCAGACGACGGCCAGACGTAAGGCCAATCTTCCGGGTGGGCAACGAGCCCCTTCCGCACCGGATTCATACGCACATAGAATACCTTCTCATCATAGGACTCATCCGTTCTCAGTCGATGTTCAAAGAAGTCGGGCTGCCAGCGCACACCGGTTTTCTTGGCCGTGATCTCCTTAAAGTTGGCCATCACTTTGACCATCGCCTCGCCCTGCGGAAAAGAAACCAAGGCGTGCAAGTGGTCAGGCATCAAGACCAGCAAATGGACGTGCCAGTCGCCGCGCGCCTGGCGAAATTGCACGGCCTCAAAAAGCTCGGCGGCCAGTTCGGGGCGACACAGTTGGTTTTCACCTCTGACCGCACAGCACAGCGTGAGAAAGTAAACCTCGCCCGCTTTCGCCCAAGGCGGGACGCCATGCGGCAAGTGCTTCGTTGTGGGTCGGGCGGGACCGCCGGGACCGCCGCTCCGTGTTTGCTATTGATCACCGGCCTCCATACGCGGCGGGCCCAGCGGTCCCGCCCTACCTAGGCGTAAACATTTGCCGCATGGCGTTCCGCCCTGGGTGAAGGCGGGCGAGGTGTATTTTCTCACGCGGTGCTGTGCGGT
>JBEGTN010000140.1:0-8131 GCA_041179405.1 Verrucomicrobiota bacterium | reverse complement strand
CTTGCGCTGACCCAGGCGGAGTTGTTGCTGGCCGCATCGGATGCACCCGAGGCCAGAAGGACGCTCGGAGTTTTCGCGCGGCTCCCTAGCTGGAGAGAGGTTGACCGGCCGCTTATTCTTGAGGCTGCGCGTCTACTTACCAGCGCTTCCGACGCGGCGTCAGGATGTGTGTTGCTCCGTCGTTTACTGGATGAAGACTCGCTGACGGTGGCCTTTCGTAAACCCGCCTTGATACAGGCGGTTGAAACCGCGCGAGCCTCCCGTGATTTTCAGCTTTCGGCCCGCTGGCAGGACCAGTTGGATGCGCTTACACCAAAATCGCTTTCGACGCACTGATTAGAACGGCTCGGCACTTGTTTTCGTGCGGCTCATTAATCACACTGATCGAATTATGTGGAAAGTCAGCCTTTGCCTATTCGCTGTTTTTACCGGCACCATATCACTTTGGTCCCAGGGTGCGCAGTCTCCGGCTGCGGAGTTGGCTAGTTTACGAGAGGACGTTCGTTTGCTTCAGCAGCGCACTGGAGAGCTATCGCTTAGGGTGGAGCAGCTTGAAGCGGACAACTCGCGTCTCGCCAAATCCGCAGCGGGCTCCGCGCAGAATTACGTTACTCTCGTTCAGCTTAACGAGGCGGTGGCTGACCTCACTCGCGTAATCCGCGCCGCCGACCAGCAAACCAAAGCCGAAACTCTCGCCGTGGTAAGCGCGCAGATCGAAAAACTCGCCGTGCAAACCAATGCGGCCCTCGACTCGGTGACCAAACCTCGCACGCCTCAATCCACGGCTCCAGCCGCACCGGTCTCGTTCACGGATAACTTTTCGAAAGAAGGCATTAGTTATACGGTTGTCTCCGGCGACACGCTTTCACGAATCGCACAAAAAACCGGTGCCAAAGTGGCGGACATCATTAACGCCAATCGTATCGCCGACCCATCCCGGGTGCATGTGGGACAGGTTTTATTTATTCCTGGCGGAAAATGAATCGTTCACGCCGCTAATTTCCATCACGATTTCCGACCTTACATGGCTAATTCAAAATCACGTCTCGGTCGCGGTCTTGGGGGCCTTATCGCCGCCGCCGCTCCCGCCAAAGTCGCTCCCACTCCGCCTACCGCGCCCGCCGAAGCTGTTCCGGCCGGATTTCTGGAGCTGGTAGTCAGCACGATCAGCCCGAGCCCTTATCAAGCGCGCAAAGACATCGCCCCCGAGCATCTCCAGGAGCTCGCCGATAGCATTCGCAGTGAGGGTCTGCTTCAACCCATCGTCGTCCGCAAGATCAGCGACGGGAAATATCAGTTGATCGCCGGCGAGAGGCGCTGGCGCGCCTTTCAGCTGTTAAAAATAAAAAGCATTCCCGCGAGACTCGTCGCCGCCGGCAACGCCTCGGCAGCCGCCCTGGGCTTGATTGAAAACCTCCAACGCGAAGGGCTTAATCCCCTCGAAGAAGCCTACGGCTACGCCAGTCTCATCCGGGACTTTGACCTCACCCAGGAAGTCGCGGCCGAGAGAGTAGGGAAGCCCCGCGCCAGCGTTGCCAATTCACTTCGTTTACTTTCGCTGGACGGCGAGCTTCAGGGCTACCTCGCGAAGGGACTTTTGAGTGTGGGCCATGCCAAAGTTCTGCTCGGTGTAGAGGAGACCGCACAGCGCACCCTTATCGCACGTCGAGTCATAGAGGAGGGGCTGAGTGTCAGAGCCACCGAGACTTTGGTTCAGGCGCGCAAACTCGCCGCCGCAAGCGCGGCGACATCCTCCGGTTCGGGATCAGGCACCGGGCGCAAGGTTGCGCCGGCCGACCTCGCCGCAATCGCCAGCATTGAAAAAAAACTGACCTCGCATCTGGGGGCGCGTGTTGCACTTTTGCATACAGGCAAGAAAGGCCGTATCGTGATCCCTTATGCAGGTAACGATGACCTTCAGCGCCTCCTTGAGAAACTTGGTATCGAGGCCTGAAATAACTTCAAAGTTCAAGCCTCGTGCCTACGACCACCGACAAAGCGACTCGCGCTTTTAATCAGGCTGTCGATGGCTTTGGCGATGCGGTGGACTACTTCCGGCTCGATCCGGTTCCGCCGGTCTGGCGCGAACTCCGCACCTATTCGCGGAGCAAGCTTCGCGCTGATTTGCTCGCAGGCGCCACGGTGGCGCTCGTTTCCATTCCCCAGGCGGTGGGCTTTGCGCTCATCGCCGGCCTGCCGGCCGAGATGGTGATCATGTGTGTGGTTGTAGGCGGCTTTTTGGCCGCGCTCTTCAGCACTTCATACCATCTGGTTTTCGGCCCCACCAACTCTATCAGCCTTCTGATGGCCAGTGCCATCGCCACATTGCCCGTGGTCGGAGTGACCAAACCGGAACTGGCCCTGATAATGGCGTTTTTAATCGGCTTTTTCCAGCTCGCCGCTGGTTTTTCAAAGCTCGGAAAACTCACCCAATTCGTATCCCGTTCGGTCATTATTGGCTACGGGACCGCCATAGGCATCCTGCTTGCCGCCGGCCAGCTTCCCAACCTGTGCGGCGTGGAAAGCACCCGCGGAAACCTTTTCCGTTCGCTCGAAGGCACTTTGCAGCAAGTGCTCACACTCCAGGTCAATATTTACTCCATCGCTATAGGCCTCGTTACATTACTTTTATTTTTTGCGCTGGAACGACTCGCCCGATGGGTCCCCGTGGAATTATTGGGATTGGTTTTGATTTCTCTATTTACCCGATGGACCGACCTCGAGGTGCTGGGCGTGAAAACCATCGCTCAAGAAGGGGCCTTGTCGGGAGCACTGCCTTCGTTTGTGGGGCTTCCGTTCGGAGATGCCAGTGTCTCGGTGTTTCCCGCCTTGATGAGCACGGCACTCGCCATCGCGCTTCTCGGGATGTTGGAGGCGATATCCATCGGCAAAACGCTCGCCGCGCGCTCAGGCCAGTCCTTCAACGCCAACCAGGAATTGATCGCCATGGGGGCGGCCAACATCGGGTGCTGCGCCTTCGGAGCGATGCCCGGTTCCGCCTCGTTTGCGCGCTCCGCCGCCAATCAGCAAAGTGGAGCCCGGACCCAAGTGGCTGCGCTTTCGAGCAGCTTGATGGTGCTTGGCGCGCTCTTCTGCGTCGCTCCGCTCATTAATTTCCTGCCTATTCCGGCCCTGGCGGCTCATCTTATTCGCATCGGTCTTAAAATGATCAATCGCGAGCAACTTCGCATCGCTTGGCGGGCGACTCGCTCCGATGCCATTGTGTTGGTCGCCACCATGCTGGCCGCCTTCCTCTTTAAACTCGATGCCGCGATTTACATAGGACTGGGACTCTCCCTCGCCTTGTTTTTAAAGAAAGCCAGTGCCCCATCGCTCGTCGAATATGGGTTCAATGAGCAAGGGCAACTTTCTCAAATCGACACAGCGGTTAAGCGCGGATCATCGACCATTTCGATCGTGCATGTGGAGGGGGAATTGTTCTTTGGCGCGGCAGATTTATTTCAGGAAGAAGTCCGAATGCGTGCCGAGGCGGAAGATATTCAAGTCGTTATTTTAAGGATGAAAAACGCGCGACACCTCGACGCGACATCAGTGATGTCTTTGCTTCAACTTCACGAATCACTGACCAAGTCGAAGCGTCATTTGCTCATAAGCGGCATCAATCCGGACGTAGAACGGGTCCTCTGGCGCAGCGGCGCATGGAAGACCATAGGAAGTGAAAACATCTTCCCGGCCGAGGCGAATCTCACAATGAGCACCAAACGCGCCCTTCAACGGGCTAAGAAGCTACTCGCCGCCGACGGAGCATCAGGCAAAGCGGACGTGCGTGTTTTCTACGACCGCACCAGGGCGGACAATCAAAACGACACGACGGGTGCTCCTGTGGACTACATCGCCAACTATGAGATCTAAGCCTGCGGTCGGTTACCCTATGATACAGACGCCCTAAACCATACCAAGCCTGCCATTGACAAGGCAGGCAGCGCTTGGTGATTTACACCTTTTCCATGTCAATTCTCATCGGTCTCTTTACCTTGGCGCTGGTCGTAGTCTCCATTTTGTTGGTGCTTCTTGTGCTTGCACAGAAGTCAAAATCAGACGGCGGCGTCGGCGGTGCCCTCGGCGGCGGCATGACGGAGGCGACTTTCGGCGCGGATTCCGGCAACGTCCTCAGCCGCATGACTCATTACGGAGCCATCGCCTTTTTCCTTCTCAGCTTCGGGCTCTATCTCGCCCAGATCAATCGCCACACCGCCGTGCGCAATAAATCCAGTCTCCCTACGCTGGACAAACCGGTAGCGGCTGCCCCCGCTACCACGGCACCGGTTAAGACGGAAGCTGTAGCGACGCCTGCGACAAAGCCAGTTTCAGAGGCACCTGCTCCCTCGGTTACGTTACCCGCGACCTCCTCGAACGCGACGCAACCTGCCGCCAATCCCTGATCCTTTATGCGAGTGGCCTTCCACCGCTTTTTACTCAAAAGGCAGACGGTATCCACCGTCTGCCTTTTCTTTGCTTTACTATCCGGGACCTCGATTCCGTCCGTAGCGCAATCACGCTTAAACCGACCGCCACCACGTTACCTGCAACTTGGCTCTCCAAATCAAGAGGCCGGAGCAGAAATTCTGCGAAAGGTGCGTGCCGTCGGTCCCGAAGGAGGATATTATCTCGAGTTTGAACTGCGTGTGCTTCCTCGGCGCGGAGACGAGTTTCGCATACCTGGATGTCTTTGGGGGGGGAGAAACGTTGATGGTCCTCTTACACGCATGCAACTTGGGACGGTAGCAGGCAACCCAGGCGGCATAGGCGTAGAAAATCGCATTCTGGTGCAAGGCGGCCCCCGCCCTGCAGCCTGGAAATGGCCGGACGCGGCAGGATCAGCTGCCGTCGCAATCGACGAGGGAGCCCTTTTTACTCCGCTGGCAGGCACCGATCTCTCGCCATTCGATCTGCAGATGCCCTTTCTATATTGGCCGGACTTTGTCTACGAAGGCATCACCCGGCTGCGGGGGCGTCCGGCGAGCACTTTTCTTCTTTATCCACCCGCCTCGATCACCGCGCGCCGTCCGGATCTCGCTGCAATAAGAGTCTATCTGGATCCTCAATTTAACGCCCTCGTGCAAGCCGAGCAACTTGGAGAAAACGAAAGCCCGCTCAAATCCATGCGCGTTGTAGAACTCAAGAAAATCGATGACAAGTGGATCGTGAAATCGATCGAACTGCGTGATGAAACTACACGCAATAAAACGCGCTTCACGGTTACGGCTGCAGCGCTCGGACTCGATTTTCCAGGAGGTCTTTTCGACCCCGGCAGCCTTTCCAGCAACATCCGCCCGCCTGTAAAAACAACTAGAGTAGGGGAGTAAGACTATTCCACCACATATCAAACGCAGGAACAACAAGCCGAATCTAATCATCGGCTAAAAAACAAATCCTTTCGATGCAGTTTTGCGTTGCCGATGAATCCTCGCTATGGATACGTCATACCTTCTGTTTCGTCCATTAATCAAGTTACTCACTTTCCCTTAAAACCACATGGCCAAGAAACCTGCTCCTGCCCCGTCTCCCTTAACTTTTGACCTGCCTCTTTCGTTGCTGGCCAAAATTGAAGCCCAACGCAAAAAACTTGGTTTAGCTTCCACCTCAGAAGTAGTCCGACATGCGATCGCCGAGTTCGACTTAAACAAGTTCGAGTCCGAAAGTGAAGAGCGCCGACAAATTTCAGTTCGCTTGGAATCATCCTCCAAGGCTGCTCTCGTAAAGACGGCCAAACGCCAGAAGACCAGCATTGGAGAAATCGTCCGCGCTGCAGTCGACGCCCTGCCCGATAAAAAGTCTAAGAAGTAATCTTCCTCGACCGCCAACGGCCACCATACCGATCTCCAACTCCGCGGTTCGAGGAACTTGTTTTCCTACCGCGGATTTTTTTTGCCCTCACCTCTCGCGTTTCAGTTTTTTAACCCACCTTTCCCCTCTTCTCATCCTCCATGTCCACTGTTCCCGCTCCTCTATCTATCTGGGCTCGCAATGTTTCACCTTCGCCGACTCTTGCCGTCGATGCCAAGGCCAAGGCGCTCGCCGCCGCCGGCGAGGATGTCTGCGGCTTCGCGGCCGGAGAACCTGATTTCGATACTCCGGACCACATCAAAGAGGCCTGTATCGCCGCCCTTCGCTCGGGAAAAACAAAATACGCTCCTACACCAGGGATCGAACCCCTCCGCCAGGCACTGGCCGACAAATATCTCGCGGATTATAATCTGAAGGTGGCCCCTTCGCAGGTCATTGTTTCCCCCGGTGGCAAGTTTTCCTGCTACCTGACGATTCTGGCCACGTGTTCTCCAGGTGACGAAGTAATCATCCCCGCACCCTATTGGGTCAGCTATCCCGAAATGGTTAAACTCGCTGGAGCTAAACCTGTTTTTGTCCTAGCCGACGATACTACTGGTTTCCGGCTCACCCCGGAGCAGTTGGAAGCCGCCATCACTCCGCGCACACGCCTGCTTATCCTTAACTCGCCGTCCAATCCCACCGGCGCGGTCTATACCAAGACGCAACTCGAAGCCATAGTGGCGGTCGCACTTAAGCATAACCTCTACATCCTATCCGATGAAATCTATGAGCACCTGACTTATGACGGTGCGAAACATTTCAGCCCGGCTACATTCAGTGCCGAGGCCGCCGCCCGAGTCATTATTGTTTCCGGTTTCGCCAAGACCTACGCTATGACAGGCTGGCGTCTAGGCACCACCGTAGCCCCGGCGCCCATCGCCAAGGCGATCGCTGAGTTGCAAAGTCAAATGACCAGCAATGCCACGACGTTCGCCCAGTATGGGGCTCTGGCGGCCTTGAAGGAGCGCGAGAAAACACAGGCCTCGCTGTCGCAAATGCTGGTCGCCTTTGATCGACGCCGGAAGTTTCTCCACGCCGAGCTCAATAAAATATCCGGAGTGCGCTGTCTACTCGCCGAAGGTGCTTTTTACCTTTTCCCGAATATCTCTTCGTTCGGACTGACCTCTGAGACGTTCTGCACGCAACTTCTTGAGCAAAAGAGGGTCGCCGCCGTGCATGGTTCCGCCTTCGGTGCCGAAGGCTATTTACGTCTTAGCTATGCAACCAGCGATGAGATTATCACCAAGGGAGTCACACGTCTGGCTGAATTTTGCGCTACGCTGCGCAAGTAAGTCAGGTCAGTCTTTGAGGGAAAGAATCACGGCCTGATGTCGTAGTAGCTTATAACACACTATTTAACGCACAATAAATAGTATGTAAGACAAACAGGCGTAAGACTTTGCGTGACTTTAACGGTCGGTGAAATCATACGTCTTTTCTCCCTTTGTATCCGGCGCGATGATACGAGCGCACTTTGGCGAGGGCTTCCCATACTTTCGCGGGGGGCACGCCTGCGAAAACCTTCAGATAAACGGCCGCAAGGGCGTTCTCGCTGTGAAAACCTAACGCCTCTTTTTGATCGTAGAGCGCAAGCTCCACGTCGGGCGTGATCTTCACCTTGAATTGGTGTTCGACTGGGGGCTTTTCGCTCATAGCGCCTTCCAATCCCAACCAAGATACTCGGCCATAAATGCCCATTGAAAACGGGTGTTATGGGCGCGGGCCGGGGTGGTTTGTCGTTTCGCCGCCGTGCGGAAGCGGACGAGGCCGCACGTTTGCAGCATGAGGTTGAGCGCGGCGATGCCGTCGGTGGAGACGGCGTGGATACGGTTGTTGAGTTGCTGGATCTCGATGCCGGTCTCGGCGAGCTGTTCGAGGCGGTCAAAGAGGGCGCGGGAATCGGTGAAGGTTTCGCGGCCGAGGGTGGGGGTAACCAGGGTGACAGGCGAGGCGAGGGTGTAGAGGCCGCGGCCGTTCTCACCCCGCACGAGCTCGCCGCCGGTCATGACGATCTCGGCGGCGGGGCGGCGGTGGGTGTAGGGCGCGGGCATGGCGGGGCGGGTTAGGCGGCGGCAGGGGCCGAAATTTCAAAGGTCTCGGCCTTGCGGCTTCCCCAGCGGCCGGACTGCGTGCGGGTCTCTGTAATGAGCGTCACCGCCTCGTTTTTCTGGTTATGGCGATAGGCACGGATCAGGCGGGGAATCGCGTTTACGTCTTCGGACCAGTCGGGACCACCCCAACCACCGCCGGACGTATAGACGCCGGTAAAGTAGAAGCGGGC
>JBEGTN010000139.1:0-3809 GCA_041179405.1 Verrucomicrobiota bacterium | reverse complement strand
ACCCTACTTGGGCGACCCGATGACTATAAATATCACACGAAAAGTCCTAGCAGGGCTTCTAGGCTTTGTCCTTACTCTCAGCGCCAGCTTACGCGGCTCGATACCGGATAATGATAAAGCTCCGGAGTGGGCCGTTTGCGTAGTAGAAAAAATTTATTCCGACGGTAGCGGTGGATTGGCTAGTATCTCGTAACACTATATATTTCGTATTGATACCGGGTGAGGAAAGGGGTTATGTGCGGCATGGCCAACCGATACAAAGTCACGCTTACGCAAGCGGAGAGGGAGCAGTTAGCCGAGCTTGCCCGCAGTGGTAAATCCACGGCGGCAAAGTTCATTTACGCCCGGGCGTTGCTGCTATGCGACGCGGGTAAGTTTGGTGATCCGTGGAAGGTGGGGGATGTGGCTGCGGCCCTAGGAGTGAGCACGCGCACCGTCGAGCATCTCAAGCAGCGCTTTGTCGAGGAGGGATTGTCGGCGGCGCTCGCGCGCAAGCCGCACCGCAAGCCTAGAGAGGCGACTTTTGATGGTGAGTTCGACGCTCGTCTCACCGCCTTGGCCTGCTCACAGGCTCCGAGCGGATACCAACGGTGGACCGTCAGGCTTTTGGCAGACAAGTTGGTCGAACTAAAGATCGCCGATTCGGTTTCCGCGATGACCGTGCAGCGGTCGCTAAAAAAAACGAACTGCAGCCTCACCTGAGCAAGTATTGGAAGATCCCGCCGGACCATGACGCGGCTTTTGTGGCCGCCATGGAAGACGTGCTGGAGGTGTATCGCCTGCCACACGATCCGCGCTTTCCGGTCGTTTGCATGGACGAGTCCAGCAAACAGATGGTCGGCGAGGTAAGTCCACCGATCCCCGTCGCACCCGGGCACGCGCGGATCATCGATCACGAGTATGTGCGCAACGGCGTCGCCATGCTTTTGGTGGAAGTCGAGCCGTTGACTGGACGCCGCCACGTCGAGGTGACCGAACGTCGCACACGGCAGGACTGGGCCGGCTTCATCAAGGGGATGCTCGACGAGCGATACCCCGAGGCGAGCAAGGTGCGCCTGGTTGTGGACAACCTCAACATCCACAGTATCGCCTCGCTCTATGAAACCTTCCCGCCCGCCGAGGCTCGTCGCCTAGCCGAAAAACTGGAAATCCATTACACGCCCAAGCACGGCAGCTGGCTGAACATCGCCGAGATCGAACTAAGCGCCTTGAGCCGTCAGTGCTTGGATCGACGCATCCCCGACATCGCCTCCATGCGCCGCGAAGTCGTCGCATGGCAACGGCACCGCAACCAGCGCGGCGCCCCCATCAACTGGCGCTTCACCACCGAGGATGCCCGCATCAAACTCATCCATCTTTATCCGAAACTTTAGCTGTTACTGGATACTAGCCCCACGGCTGAAACTGCACTGGAACACAGGCAGGAATGCCTGTGCTACGCCGCTGCGGCAGGCTCGGGTTGATCGCAAGGGAGTGCTTCAGTAGTGCGTCCGCAGAAAGAATGTTTCCCACGTCATGACGGCGCTTAAAATCGCCATGGCGGCGATGGCGCACACAAACGGGATCGGAGGGTATTGGTAGGGCCCGACCCAATACGCGAAGGCACCGAGCGGAACGTTTACGCCGACCATCGCGATCCAGTAGTTGCGGATACGCCGACGGCGCTTCGAGTCGTCGAGTGCCCCGAGTTCGTAGTGTCCGGCGGCGACATCCTTTTGGTAGTTCTCACGCAGCATGGCGTGGATTTCGGTGGGTTTTACGGCGGCGGACTTGATACCGATCTGCGGGCCGTCGCCTGCGGCGAGTTTATTCAGCTCGATGACGTCGATGCGTTCCGTGGAGTCCGGGGTGGTGGGATGACCTGCGGGCGGTGGCGCGTCCGCTGACGCGTGCGGCGACGTGGTGTTGACGCGATCAAACTCGCGCGGCTTGAACCCGTAAACTACGCGGGGCGGATCAGGCTCGTCTTTCATAATGGGGAGTGTGGCGATTTTGGGTGAAGCGTAAAGCGGGCTAAAACAGGAAAGCGTCTCACCCGCCCGCCGCTTGCCGTGCCGTATCCACGGCGCTCAGGCGTGCTTCGATTTCGCTCCACGCACCGGCTTCCGCCGAGGTCCGCAGCGCCTTGAGCGTTTCCGCCAGCGTCTCGTCGTGCAGCAGGGCCGCGTGCGACAGCCAGCGGTGCGCCAGCCGGCCGATCACGTCGGCCTCGTTGCGCGCCGCTGCCGCGCGCACCTCCGCCTGCCAGTCGGGCCACTCCGTCTGCAATAAATCACGCGTGCGGCGCAGCAGCGCCGGTTGGTTCAGATGCTCGAAAATGTTGCCCGCGAGCGCTCCCTCCTCTGGCCGGCCCAGCGCGGCGGCGAGGGCTTCGAGTGTCACCGGCTTTTCCAGAAACAGGTCCATGCCCGCTGCCAGCGCCGCTTCACGCGTTTCCGCAAAGGCCTCCGCCGAGCACCCTATGATCCTCGGCCGCTCCGCTTGCCGTGAGAGGAGGCGCGCCACCTCGATGCCGTCTTTTCCCGGTAGGTTCACGTCGAGCACCAGCACCTCGGGGCGCTCGCGCAGGCACACCGTCACCGCCGCGTCCCCGTCCGCCACCGCCGTCACCCGGCAGCCGAGCGTCACCAGGGCCTCGGTCAGGTAGGCGCGGGCCGCCGCGTTGTCCTCCGCCACCAGCACGCGCGTGCCCGTGCCGGTGTTTCCGGCGGGCTGCGCCGACTCCACGAGCGGCTCCGGTTCGCTGGTTTCACGGGCAAATACCAGCCGCACCCGGAACTCGGCCCCGCCTTCGGGGCGATTGCTCGCGCTCGCTTCTCCGCCCATGAGTTCGCACAGGCGGCGCACCAGGGCCAGCCCGACGCCGGTGCCTTCGCGGCGGTGGGTGTCGCCCGAGTCCAGCCGGGTGAAAAGCGTGAACAAACTCGCGATCTGCGCCGGTGGCAGGCCCGGTCCGCTGTCGCTCACCTTTAAGGCCAGTCGCACCCGCGCGGGGGTGTCGCCCGCCTCCGCCGCCTCGCTCGTCACCTCAAAACGCACCCAGCCCTGCGGGGTGTAGCGGATGGCGTTGCCCAAGAGGTTGCCCGCCACCTGCCGCAGACGCGCCTCGTCGCCGCGCAACCCGTCCGGCACGTCGGCGGCCACGCTCCACTCCAAGCGCAGGCCTTTGGCCCCGGCCTGGGGCAATAGATCGGTGCGCACTCGTTCGAGACGCTCGCGCAGGGAAAACGTCTCCGTGCGCAACTCCAGTTTGCCCGCCTCGATGGTGCCGAGGTCGAGCAGGTCGGTGACGAGGCGCAGCATCAGCCGGCCTTGCTCTTCGATGGCCGTCGCCTGCCGCGCCGTCTCCGTGTCCGCCGAGCGGCGCAGCAGTCCCGCCCGGCCCAAGATGATTTGCAGGGGCGTGCGCAGCTCGTGGCTGAGGAAGGCCAGAAACTCGGTCTTGGCCCGGCTCGCCGCCTCGACCCGGCCGAGGGCCACGAGTTGCTCGTTTTCCTCCGCCTGACGGCAGGCGAAAACAAAGCCCAGCGCGCACAACAGGGCCAGTCCGCCGGCCGCCGCCAATCCTCCGCGCCGCGCCGCGCGGTCGCCCGCCGCATCGCCAGACTCGGGATAGCGCACCGCCAGCCACGCCACCGGGCTCTCGAAGCGCGAGGGCCGGATAGGCGCGTGCAGCCAGACCCCGGCGGCGATGGTCTGGTCGTTGCGGCCCGTCCGGGCGGCCGCCGCGAAGGCCCGCCCACCCGCCGTCTGCTCCGCCGTCGCCGGCACCGCGCCGGGACCGGTCAGCCAGCCCGCCGCCGCGAGAT
>JBEGTN010000138.1:0-8744 GCA_041179405.1 Verrucomicrobiota bacterium | reverse complement strand
CCAAGATCACTTTTTTAAACCCGTTCGCCTCCAGTATCGACCAAAGCGCGGCTTCATTGGCCACGCGACGCCGGCCTGCTTTTTCGCGGGTAAAATAGACCCGCTCGCCGCAGCCGGACGGCTCGCGCCCCAACGCGTCCGTAAATGCGTCGATCAATCGCAGTGTGCGCGAAACCGGGGCCGCCGGAGCCGCGACCAGCCCGGGCACCAACAGCGGCGCACAGGCCAGATGTTGCTCCCGCCGGACGGCGATCACCTGCTCCGCCCCGCCCCGAAGACGCAGCGCCTCGCGGACCAATCCGGAATCGGCGTGCAACACGAGGTTGTCCACGCAGCCGACCGGCACGGACAAGAGCCTGGGTAATTCCTCCAGCAGCCAATGCGCGTATCCGTCGCCAAGATTCACCGCGACGACGGCGGTGGAACCGTTGACCGGTCGCGGCTGCCGCATGCGTTTCAAACCAAGCAACCAATGATACTCCGCCGGATTCCCGTGATCGCCGGAAACATCGCGAGCCAATAATGTGCCGTCGGACGAGAGCACCGCCCCCGCGCCAACCACCCGGCCCGCCGGCAACTCAGCCAGCACATCCTCTTCAGTCCACACCGTGATCATGGAGCGGAAATAATCCCGCACCTCCCGCGTTGCATGCAAAGGCAGCGGATAATGGATGACTTCACCGGGTTCACGGCGACGAAAGACACCTCCTTCACTGGCGACCAATTCCGCAAGGCTTACGCAGCGGGTCGGCGGGGCGATTTTGGTCGCGAGTGTCATTTTACATTGAATTTTCCGAAGGGGGCTCACTCACGCCCGCGGGTGAGCCTTGGCGTAAACCTCCCGCAAGCGCGCGACACTGACGTGAGTATAAATCTGCGTCGTGTTGAGCGAGGCGTGACCGAGCAACTCCTGCACGAGACGCAGATCAGCCCCCGCGTTTAACAAATGCGTGGCATAGCTGTGCCGGAGCTTGTGCGGAGTCAGATCCAGCGGCAGTCCCGCCAAAGCCAGATACCGTTTCAACAACAACTGCACGGCGCGCACCCCGAGCCGACGGTGCCTCGTATCGACGACAACCGGAGCATCCGGCCCCGTATCGCGGGCAAACTCATCGCGCCACTTTACCAGCACACCCGCAGCCACTCTGCCAAGCGGGCAAAGTCGCTCTTTCCGCCCCTTGCCGAGCACTCGCGCGACGCCGCTGTCCATGTCCACTCCGCCAAAATTGAGCGCGACGACCTCGCTCACGCGCAAGCCTCCGCCGTAGAGCAACTCCATCACCAGACGATCCCGCCAGGCGACAAAGGCCGACTCGGTTCCATTTTCCAGCAATCGCTGCGGCCCGAGCAAAAGCAGCTTCATCTGCGCCTCGGTTAAAAACATGGGCAGGCGTTTCTCCAGCTTCGGCAACATGAGTCCGATGAGCGGGTTTTTCACCACACGTCCCCGGCGTTGCCAGAATTTATAAAACGCCCTCAACCCCGAGGCGTGGTTGTGCAGAGTTCTTCGTCCGAGGTGTCCTTGCGCCTCAATCACGAAATCACGCATGAGGCGTGGCTTGAGTCCGTCGAATGTCCCCTGCCAATACCCGCCCCGCACCAGCCAGCCCGTGAAATGGTCAAAGGCCTGGCGATAGTTACGCAGCGTGTAGGCCGAGTAACGACGTTCCAATACGAGGTAATCCGCGAAGGGCACCCACCACTCGGCCAGCACGCCGGGGTCAACCGAGGGCGGAGGCTCCGCCGCATTTGCGGCCGCTTTAGGAGTGGGGCTGCGCTTGGTCATGCGTCGGCCCGGCTTGGCCCACGCCACGTCGTGAAACGCGGCGCGGAATCAGGCTTAGATATGGATCGCTTCGTTGCTCGTCGCGGCGGCGGCCTCGGCGAGAGCCTCGGAGAGAGTCGGATGCGCGTGGATGGTCTGGTGAACATCCTCGACCGTCGCCTCCAGGCTGATGGCCAGTCCGTATTCGGCGATGAGTTCGGTGGCGTCGCTGCCAACGATGTGTGCGCCGTAGATCTCACCCGTTTTGGCGTCGGAGATGACCTTGACGAAGCCGTCGCTGTCCGCCGATGCCACCGCTTTGCCGGACGCGGTGAAGGGAAACTTGCCGACCTTGTAGTCGAGTTTCTTTTCCTTGGCGGCCTTTTCGGTGAGGCCCGTAGAGGCGACCTGCGGCTGGCAATAGGTGCAGCCGGGGAATCCGGTCACACGCTTGGGCGTGCCGTGGCCGAACATGCCATTGACGGCATTGACCGCCTCGAAAGTGGCGATGTGGGCCAGCCAGGGCGGCCCGATGATGTCGCCGGCGGCGAAGATGCCCTTGATCGTGGACTCGTAATTATTGTCCACCTTCACGTAGCCGCGATCGAGTTCGAGCTGCGCGCCACGGCCGAGCAATCCCTCGAGATTGGCCGTCACGCCGATGGCGGAAAGCAGAACGTCGGACTCGACCTCCACGCGTTTTTCGCCCTCGACGAGGTCTATCTTTACCGAGTCCTTACCGACGCGGAAGTTTTCGCACTTGGTGTTAACGAAGACCTTGATGCCCTGTTTCTCAAAAGCGCGATGCACGGCTTTTGAGGAATCGTCGTCCTCAACAGGGAGAACATTGGGCAGCATCTCAACGAGAGTGACCTTGGTGCCGAGGGCGTTAAAGAAGTAGGCGAACTCCACGCCAATCGCACCGGCGCCGACGATGGTGACCGACTTGGGCTGTGTCTTAAGATCCAGCGCCTCGCGGGAAGTCATCACGCGGACACCATCATATTCGAGACCGGGGATGCGGCGCATTTTGCAACCGGTGGCGATGAGGATGCGCTTCGCCTTGAGGAGAGAACCCTTCTTGTCGCCGGAGGTGATCTCGACCATGCCGGCAGCGGGGACATGAGCTTGGCCGGTGATGTATTCGACCTTGTTCTTGCGAAAAAGAAACTCGATGCCCTTGGCCATCTGCTTCGCGACGTCGCGCGAGCGCAGCATGACGGTGGCGAAGTCGAAGGAGACCTCTTTGACAATGAGGCCCATCGAGTCGGCCTTTTTGATCTTCTGGTAAAGCTCCGCGCTCTTCAAAAGCGCCTTGGTCGGAATGCAGCCCCAGTTCAAACAAGTGCCGCCAGCCCGCTCCATTTCGATGCAGGCCACTTTTTTGCCAAGTTGTCCGGCCCGAATGGCGCCGGCGTAACCAGCCGGGCCTCCGCCGATGACGATGAGATCGTAGTCCGTAGTAGTGTCAGCCATGGTAAAAAATACAAAAGGGTTCCAAATCGACCAAAGCGCGAGAGTCACCGGTGGGGTTTTACGCCGCAAGGGCAAAACCCTCACTCGCCACCATGATTTGCCCCCTCGGCACAGCCTGTTTCACCGCACAAAAATCGCAGCGCTCAGCAATAAACCGTAAACCGCCAGCCAAAGTCCGGTCGCCCCCAGCAAGGCTATGCACTTCGCCGGAGTCGTCGCCTGCTTGAGCCGCGCGAGTTGCAGGAACATCACGACGGCCGCAGCCAGACCGAGCCCGACGGCCGCAAGCGTATTGATGCCGTGAATGGAAATCAGGTGCAGCGGACAATAAACCGCCGCCAGATGCGCCACGGCGAACTGCCCCCGGGCATACCCGCGACCCCACTTCACCACGAGCGTGCGTTTGCCGGCCTTCGCGTCCGTCTCCACGTCGCGATAGTTGTTAACCACGAGTATATTCGTCGCCAAGGCCCCGACTCCCGCCCCGGCGACCAACGCGGCCTCGGTGAGCATGCCGCACTGCACGTAAGCCGTCGCACCCACCGCCACGAAGCCGAAAAACACCAGCACGAACACATCGCCGAGACCATGATAAGCCAACGGGTAGGGCCCGCCAGTATAAGCCACTCCGCAGACGATACTGGCCACGCCGATCACCAGCAAGGGCCAGCCGCCATAGGCCAGCAAGGTGAGCCCCAAGGCAAACGCCGCGGCGAACACCGCGATCATCGCCGACCGCATCGTCTCCGGTTTAATCAGTCCGCTCGCCACCGCGCGTCTCGGTCCCACGCGTTCAGCCGTGTCCGCGCCTTTTTTAAAATCGTAGTAGTCGTTGGCGAAATTCGTGCCGATTTGCACCAGCAGAGCAAAGCCCAGGCAGGCCGCCGCCGCCGGCCACACGACCGCATGTTGCCGTGCCGCGAGCGCCGTGCCCACACACACCGGTGCGAGCGCCGCCGGCAAGGTTCGCGGGCGCGCGGCTTCCCACCACACTCCAATCACGCCGCGCCTCCCGACTTGGTGCGCTCCCGCACCCAGGCTGTATATTCATCGCGAGGGACAAAGCGAAGCGACGCCGAGTTGATGCAAAAACGCAGTCCGGTGGGACGCGGGCCGTCATCAAAAACATGCCCGAGGTGCGCTCCATCCACCGCGCAATGAACCTCGACCCGCCTCATCCCGTGGCTGCTATCCACCTCTTCCTCGACGAATTTGGCCTCGATCGGCCGGGTAAAACTGGGCCAGCCCGTCCCGCTCTCGAATTTATCGCGGCTGTCAAAGAGCGGAGTGTCGCTGCACACCGAGAAATAGACGCCGTCCTCGTGATGGTCGTGATACTCGTTCCGAAACGGCGGCTCGGTGCCTTGCAGGCGGGTAACCCTGAACTGGGCGGAGCTCAGTTCCGCGCGCCATTCGTCGATGGATTTCTGCACCGCGCGACCGGCCATGCCGATGACGACTTTTGAAGGCAAACCACAGGCGGAAAGGGAGGGTGAATCGGAAGCCATAAAAGCAACATGCAGCTCGACGCCGCTTGCGCAACTCCACCGGCGATCAGACCGGTGCGCCGGGGGTTTTGCCTGTTTCGGCGACCGGCTTCTTGGCGGCTTCGCCACCGCCGCCGCCACCGACGAGCGCGGCGAGTTGCTCCTGGATCGAAAGGAAGAATGCGGGGCTGAGTTCGGCCGACTCGATCTCGTGCAGGCTGTGGAGCTTGGTGTGTTCGTAAACCATCCGCTGCCGGTCTGCGCTCCGTCCCTTGGGCCGCAGCACGCGTTTGCGTTCGAGCATCAAAGCCAGCACCTGCAACAAACGCTCATTCTCGGCGGTGCGTTCATTGACCGGATCCGACAAGGCCAGAAACAGCGTCTCGGCGGTCAACTTGAGTTCGCGCTCCGGATTCTCGCCGACCTTGCGCACTTTAAACACCTGCAACCAACGGCAGGCCACCGGACCCGGATTCTGGAATTCCGCCTGCGAGGCTTCGGCCACATCGTAGCGCACCACCGCCCCGCCTTGCGCGACATCCCGGATCAAAAAGCTCACCACGCGTTCGCCTTCGACGAAATCACGTCCGGTGTGGTGGCAGCGCGTGGCCAGCGTTTGCAGTGTCAGCTCCATAATTGGCCTTTCTTGTTTACGTCCGCAGCCGGACGACGCTAGCACAATCTCCACGCCACTCATGAACGGTCGCATTATCGCCATCGGCGACATCCACGGGTGTCACCTAGAGTTCGCCGAACTTCTCGAGCGCCTCGCCCTTACCAAAGAGGATAAACTCATCCTCGTCGGCGATCTCGTGAATCGCGGCCCCGATAGCGCCCGCGTCGTCGATCTCGCCATCGAATACCGCGCCATTTCCCTTTTGGGCAACCACGAGCTGCGTCTGCTCAACTATCGTCGCACCGGCGACCGTTCCGTGCTGAAGGAAACCGACGAGATCACGTTTAACCAGCTCCGCCCGGAACACTGGACCTACCTCGAGCAGATGCCGCTCACCTACGAAATCGAGGAACTGAACACCGTTTTTGTGCACGGAGGCTTTCTTCCCACTGAGCCTTGGGCAAAACAACCGGCCACAGTCGTCACTCGCATCCAGGTCATTGACGCGGAGGGCCGCCCGCTGAAACGCGCCGACTGCTCCGAATGCCCCCTCTGGGCCGATCTCTGGAACGGTCCTCCTTTCGTGGTCTACGGCCACACCCCTCGACCCGACATCTACAAACTCAAGTGGTCGGTCGGTATCGACACCGCCTGCGTGATGGGCGGCCATCTCACCGCCTTCATCCTGCCTGAACGCCGCTTTGTGCAGGTCAAAGCCCGCCGCCGTTACTACCCCTGATTTCCCCCCCCTCTCAACGACCCTCATCATGGCCCGCTCCCGCAAATCCTCTGTTCCGCCCGTCCCCTCGCCCGCCGCGCCCGCCGCCCAGTTGGAATCCGCCGTGCCTGGCGCCGTCCTGCTCGCCGTGGATCTGCAAACCTCCCTGCTTGGCGGCATCCACGAATCGGCGGCCTTGCGTTCCCGCGCCGGTCTCGCCCTCGCCGCCGCCAGCGGACTGGGCATACCGGTGGTTTTCAGCGAGCAGGTTCCCGTCAAACTCGGCCCGACCGATCCCCGCCTGCGCAAGCTCGCTCCAGCGGCAAGGGTGTTCGCTAAAAACACCTTCTCCGCCCTCGCCGATGAAACCATCGCCGCCCACCTGCACGATCAGGGCATCGAACACCTTCTGCTCTGCGGCGTGGAAACCCCGGTCTGCATTTACCAGACCGCCCTCGGTGCGCTCGGCTTCGGCATGCAGGTCACCGTGCTCAGCGATGCGGTGGGCGCACGACGCTCCGCCGACGCCACCGCCTGCCTTGCCGCGCTGCGACACGCGGGAGTTCACGTCCTGCCGGTCGAGACGGTCTTCTATGCGCTGCTGCACGATGCGGCCCATCCGTATTTCAAGACCTTCACCCAGCTCGTTAAGGCGAACGCGAAGTAACCTTCAGATTTCCTAAACTAGCCGCCGCTCCGTTTAAACCTCAGCTCCCTTTCCACCATGGCCGATGCCGCCCCCTTGCTCTCCGTTCGCGAACTAAAATCCCCCGAGCTCCACGCCGGTGCCCCCTTCGCCGCCGTGCTCGTGGTCAAAAAGCTCCAGATCAAAACCGCCGCCAATGGGAACCCGTTTCTCAGCCTGGAACTCGGCGACCGGAGCGGCTCGTTTAGTTGCACCGTTTTTGGCGACAGCCCGCTCTGCGAGCCGTTAAAGGCCGCCGGCGAGGGCGCGGTGGTGCGCATCGAGGGCCGGTCCGATTCCTTCCAGGGAAGGTTTTCGCCCAAACTGCTTCGCGCCGCCGTCCTGAGCGAAGAGGAATTGGTCGCCGAGCCCGGCCTGGTCGATGCCTTGGTCGAATCCGCCCCGGAGGACGGAGCCGCGCTGTGGACTGAGTTCCAGACCTACATCGACGCGATTGGACACGACGAACTGCGCATGACCGTGCGCAGTGTCTTCGAGGAAATCGGGGAGTCGTTTCGCTACGCTCCCGCCGCCGTCGCCATGCACCACGCCTATCGTCACGGTCTGGTCGAGCACACCCTGCACATGGCGCGGGCCTGCCGGGCCTTGCTGCCGCTCTACACCGAGGTCGATGGCGACCTCGCGATGGCCGGTATCCTCCTGCACGATACAGGCAAAACCATCGAATACGAGGGCACCCTCGCCACCAAACGCAGCCGACGCGGCATCCTCCAGGGCCACGTCGTGCTCGGCTATCAACTCGCGCGCAAACACGGCCTCAAAGCCCGCCTCGACCCCGATCGCCTGGAGCGCCTCGAACACATCATCCTCAGTCACCAAGGCGAACCCGAGTGGGGCGCGGCCGTCTATGCCGCCACCCCCGAGGCGGTGTTCGTGAGCATGATCGACAATCTCGACGCCAAGATGGGCATGGTCCAGCGCGCCCTGCGGCAGGCCAACGAAGCCGACCTGTTCTCCGAACGTCTGCCCGGCTTGAACACCGCCCTGCTCACCCGCCCGATCACCCCGCCCAAGCAGACGGTATAACTGGCCGAGACCGGCGGTGAAACGGCCACGCGGGCCTCTCAGTCCAAAAACCGCCGGTGCAACCACCACCCGAGCCAGCACCCTGCCACCGCGCCCACGCCGCTAAGCAGGAACGACCAGAAGAAGTCCGCGCCCAAAGCATCCGCACCATAGCCCACCGCGAAACTGAGCACGGTCGATACCACCAGGATTGAGAGCTTGAGCATAAAAACGGGGCGTTTGCCCTCCGGAATCAGAAGCCGCCAGGCACCACTTGCGCAAACTCCTTCCGTAGCTACCCTCCGGCAGTGACACGCGTTCTCACTCCCGAGTTGCTCGACTCCCTGCCTCCTGCGTCTCCGGAGGCTCTGCGCAGCCGAAGGGATCTGGTTCGCCTCAATCGCATCATGGGCAACCCCGCCTGGTTTGTCCGCACCACCCCGCCTCTCACCCGCGCAGGAGAGCGCGCGCTCGAACTAGGTGCGGGCGACGGCTCCCTTTCACTTACGCTCCGGGCTTCGGGCCTTACGACGGACGCACTCGATCAATTTCCCGCCCCCGCCTTCTGGCCCGCCGCCGCCCGCTGGCACGTCGCCGATCTGCGCAACTTCGAGCGGTGGGCCGAATACCCCATCGTCGTCGGCAACCTCATCCTGCATCATCTCGCCGACGACGCCCTGGCCGCCCTCGGCGCGCAACTGGACCAAAACGCCCGCGTGCTCGTATTTAACGAACCTCTACGCCACCGCCGCGCACGCCTGCTCTGGGCGCTCTGCGCTCCTCTTGGCGGTGCCAGCGCGGTCACCCGTCACGATGGCCAGGTGAGCATCGCCGCCGGCTTTCGTGCGGTCGAGCTGCCCGCCGCCCTGGGTCTCGCTCCGGATCGTTGGGACTGCCGCGTCACCACCACGTTTCTCGGTGCCTATCGTCTCGTCGCAGTGCGCCGCCGATGATGCCCCCGCAACCCAATC
>JBEGTN010000137.1:0-3498 GCA_041179405.1 Verrucomicrobiota bacterium | reverse complement strand
ACGTGGCCGTCGGCGAAAAGGATCGCTTGCGTGCCGTCGGTGAAGAGCGTGCCGCTGTTCGCGTCGAGGCAGTTTTGAGTGTAGTCATCCTTGTCGAAATCGGGCTCGGAGAATTTATAGTTGGTCTCTCCGGCCAGGACAAACTGGCTGGGAAAACGGATGCGTCCCCTCCTCACGGCAGCTTGTCCGCCGGTGGCCACAAAGGCGGCACGGACACCGAGAAAGTAGGCGCTGCCGTCGCGCTCGAAACGCGGGGTGAGGAAAAAGGTTTCAACGAGGGAGTAAGGCAGAAGTTGCTGCGCCCAGGATAGCTTGGCCGGGTCGGTCTCACCGGGAATCCAGCCGATGGAGCCGGCGGCCTTGGGAAACAACTCGTGGTGCTCGTCGGCAAACAAGGAGAGGGCTAGAAAAATCTGCCGCAGGTTTGAAACACTCGTCGCGGCGCGGGCCTTCCCTCGAACCATGCCGACGACGGGGATTATGATGGCGGCAAGGATGCCTATGATCGCGATGACCGTGAGCAGCTCGATCAAGGTGAAGCCGCGGGAGACGGGGCGCGGGGGTGGCATGGTATCGGCAAGCCTACGGGACGACGGTGAAACGCTAGAAGTTAAAACCGTCGATGTTGGCGGCGTTAAAGATGAAGGGCTTGCCGAGGAGGATCTGGTCGCCCTCGACCTTCAGGGTGCCGAGGCGGCCGGCGGAGAAGCTGGTCGCGCCAGGCTTTAACTCGCCGTTCTGCACGGCGGCGGCGGCGCGCACCGTGAGGTAACCGAGGTCCTGGGTGTTCCAGAGCACGATGCTCTGTATCCAGTCGTCGTGGACGTAGCTCTTGCAAAGGCTGGGCACGGAGAGGCCGGTGAGCTTCACGTCGCGGCGGTTTTCCTGTTTCAACGCCTCGGCCGCGCCGGGGACGGCGGGGGCGGCGACGGCGATAATGACCTTCACGTCGGGGTAGGCACGGACGATGTTGCGGGCCTCGGTCATAGCCTTGTCGCGCTGGCCGTCGGAGGGTTGGATCGCCGCCAATTCCATGCCGGGATACGCGGCGGCCATGCGGGCCTTGATGAACTTGATCCACTCGTTCTGGTTCGAGTCGGTGAGCGAGGCGGTGATGATCGCGTAGCGGCCCTTGCCCCCGGCGAGGCGCGCGCCTTCGTCGGCGAGGGTGCTGCCGATGCCCTCGGCCGTGGCCTGGTTGACGAAGAAGCCGCGCGCGTCGCTCTTCGCGTCGGCGTCCCAGGAGATGACCTTGATGCCGCGTTGCTGTGCTTTGCGCAGCACGGAGGACAAGGCCTCGGGGCTGGCGCAGCTGGCGGCGATCACATCGACGCCGCGCGTGATCCAGGCCTCGACGATCTCGGTCTGCTTGGCCGGATCGGGATCGGTGGGGGCGTCCCAGAGCAGATCGACGCCCAGCTCGGCGGCGGCGGCGTCCGCGCCTTGTTTGCAGGAGACGAAATAGGGATCGGCCTTCGCCTTCGGCGTGAGCGCCACGACCGTGCGCACGGCGGGCGGTTTGGCGGCGGCGACGGAGGGTGCGCCGGTGGACGAGGGAACGGCAACGCGGCCCGAGTGAGCGGTCGCGTCCCAGATGGCGTGGCCGGCTCTGGATACGGAGCGGGCGAGGAAGAAATTGCTGACGGCGATAAGCGCGGCACCGCCGAGGATAGCGGCGATGAGCAAGGCGAGTTGACTGTTTTTCATGGTGAGTTCGTCGGGGTTTTGAAGGTTGGAGGCGGGGGAGTTTGAGGGTAGGGCGGGACCGCTGGGCCCGCCGTGCAGACGGGCGGTGGGACGAAAAAGAAAGCGCGAGGCAGTGATGGCCACGATGAGCACGGCACCGGTCAGCAGGCCGGCGATCTCGCTGGGCTGGCCAGCGAGGCGGAGGCCGTTTTGCAGCACGATAAGGCAGAGCAGGCCGAGCAAGGTGCCGTGCAGCGTGCCGCGTCCGCCGTTGATCGAGGTGCCGCCGAGGACCACGGCGGCGATGGCGGTGAGTTCGTAGCCGAGCCCGGCGTCGGCCTTGGCCTGGCCAATGCGGGAGACGTAGATGACGCCCGCGAGCGCCGCGCAGGCCCCGCAGAGCACGTAGGCCCGCGTGGTGACGGAGGCCACGCGCACGCCGGCGAAGCGCGCGCCGCCGGTGTTGTGACCGATCACGCCAAGTTCGCGCCCGAAGACGGTGCGCTGAAGCAGCACCCACAGGACGAGGAACAACAGGCCGACCACCACGAGTTGCACCGGCAGCCAACCCGCGAGGTAGGACTGGCCGAGGGCGAGAAACGAGGCGGGGAATCCGGTGTAGCTCACCGAGCCGCCGGTGAGGGCCTCGGCGAGACCGCGATACAGCGAGAAGGTGCCGAGCGTGACGATGAGCGGCGGCACCCGCAGCCGGGTGATGAGCAGGCCGTGGAGCGCCCCGCCGGCCGCGCCGAGCGTGACGCCGAGCAGCGCGGCGAGCCAGATTGGCAGCCCGAGCGACCACGCGCCGCCAAGAGTGACGGCGGTGAGTCCCATCATGGAGCCGACCGAGAGGTCGATGCCGCCGGTCTTGATGACAAAGGTGAGGCCGAAGGCGAGCAGGCCGACCTCGGCGGCGAGGCGCGCGATCTCGAAGCCGTTGTCGAGGGTGAGAAAACGCGGGTGGGCGAGACCAAAGCCCACGGCTTCGGCGAGGAGCACGAGGAGCAGGACCCACTCGGCGTTGGGCAACCAGCGGGCGAAAGCGGAGGGGCGGCCGGGAGGGGCGACGGAAGAGATGTCGGGGGCCGGACTCATAGGAGATTTTTAACCACGGATAACCCGGATGGGCACGAATGGAGGCGGAGACCTAGCAAGTCCCGTTCAAAGATTCTGGGCGAAAGAGGGGCCTTATCCACAGCAGGCCTCCATCGCATAGTCGAGCAGAGCTCCGTTGAGCGGTTGCACCCGCAGGTCGATCGGTGCCAGTAGACCGTCATCCATTCGGATAAGGTTGCCCCGGTGGGTATCAGAGATGGCCACGCGCCGCTCAGGATCGAAGTAGGCGATATCACCGTTGACGGTGAAACGGAGCCAGCCGCTGGCCGCGAAAAAATCGTGGATCTGCTCCAGCGTCGCGGGTTCCCCTCGGATCGCCGGTTGTTCGATCACCAACCGCATCTCGCCAGCTTCATCCAGCGCACCGAGAAAGCACACGCTGTCGCCAAACAACTCGTTGTGCAGGTGCCAGCGCTCCAGATAGGCGATCGGCGAGGCCCGCTCTTCTTCATCGGGGCGATGCAGCACCAACATCCCGAAAAAATTCGGCCAGGTAACTTTAAGGAAGGCCGCCTTTTGAGGGAGAAACCAAACCTGATGTTCGTTTCCCTCGTCGTCGGGCGGACGACTCAGTTCTTCTGGACGCTGCGAGAGGAAGAGGCCGACACTCCGGGCGTAATCACGGAAAATCCGGACTTCTTCGAGGTAATAGGGAGGACCGCCTTGAACGCGCGCAACTGCTTCGCAGCGGCGTCG
>JBEGTN010000136.1:0-2715 GCA_041179405.1 Verrucomicrobiota bacterium | reverse complement strand
CGATGTCGTGTTCCTGCACGTCACGCTGGTGCCTTTCCTCGCCGCCGCCGGGGAGCTGAAGAGCAAGCCCACGCAGCAATCGGTCGCCAAGTTGCGCGAGATCGGCATCCAGCCCCACGTGCTGGTGTGCCGCACCGAGCACCCGATCGATGCGAGCTTGCGCGACAAGTTGTCCATGTTCTGCAACGTGCCGGTGAAGGCCGTCATCGAGTGCGCAGATGTGAAGTCGATCTACGAGCTGCCGATCGCGCTGCAAAACGAGGGGCTCGACCAGCTCGTCATCGACCTTTTCGGCCTCAATAAACCCCAGCCCGAGCGCAACGTCTGGGCCGAGCTCGCCCGTCGGATCAACAACCCCGCCCACACCGTTCGCATCGGCGTGGTCGGCAAATACATCGAGCTCCAGGACGCCTATAAATCCGTCTACGAGTCCGTCACGCACGCCGGCATCGCCAACAACGCGAAGGTCGAGGTCGTGCGCGTGGATGCCGAGGATTTGGAGAAACGCGGCGGCATCGCCCTCTTGAAGGGACTCGACGGCATCCTCGTCCCCGGTGGCTTCGGCGATCGCGGCACCGAGGGCAAGATCATCGCCGCCCGGTATGCCCGCGAGAACAAGGTTCCCTACTACGGCCTTTGCCTCGGGCTCCAGATCGCGGTCATCGAGTTTGCCCGCAATGTCCTTAAGTTGAGGGGCGCCAACTCCACCGAGTTCGACGCCGCCTCTCCGCACCCCGTCATCAATATGATGGAGGAGCAGAAAAAGATCATCGACAAGGGCGCGACCATGCGCCTCGGCAGCTACGAGTGCGCCCTCACGCCCGGCTCCAAAGCGGCCAGGGCCTACAAGGCCGAGAGCATCCGCGAGCGCCACCGCCACCGCTACGAGGTCAACAACGCCTACGTCGGCCAGCTCCAGCGCGGCGGTCTCACCGTCTCCGGCATCAACCCGCGCCGCAACCTGGTGGAGATCGTCGAGCTGAAGGACCACCCGTTCTACCTCGCGGTGCAGTTCCACCCCGAGTTCCAGTCCAAGCCCCTGCATGCCCACCCCCTGTTCACCGCCTTCGTCGCCGCCGCGCTGAAGAACCGCAAGCCTGCGAAGCCGACGAAGACCGCCAAGGCCGCCAAGGCTACGAAGCCGGCCAAAGTCGCCGCGAAGAAGAAACCCGCCGCCAAGACGAAGAAATGAGGTAGGGCGGGACCGCTGGGCCCGCCGTCGCCTACTGGTAAACCAACTCCTTTCCGGACGGCCCAGCGGTCCGTCCCTGCCTTTTAAAAAATCATGCCACTCTTCGATCCCAAGAAACTCCTCGTTCTCGCCGGTCCTTGCTCGTTGGAGAACGAGACCGTGGTGCGCGCCGTGGCCGAAAAACTCGTCTCGCTCCGTGCGAAATACCCCGAGCTGAATCTCGTTTTCAAAGGCTCCTTCGACAAGGCCAACCGCACCTCCATCGCCGGCGGTCGCGGCACCGGCCTGGAAGCCGGCCTCGCCTTGCACGCCCTGGTCAAAAAGGACTACGGCCTGCCCTGCGTGACCGATGTCCACGAGAGCGATCAATGCGCCGCCGTCGCCGCCGTGTGCGACGTGTTGCAGATCCCCGCCTACCTCTGCCGCCAGACTGATCTCCTCCTCGCCGCCGCCGCCACGGGCAAGGTCGTCAACGTGAAGAAGGGCCAGTTCCTCTCCCCCGCCGACATGGTCCACGTCGTCGGCAAACTCGCCCACGGTGGCGCGGCCGAGATCTGGCAATGCGAGCGCGGCGCCACCTTCGGCTACAATAACCTCGTGGTGGACATGCGCGGCTTCCCCATCATGGCCCGCAACGGCTACCCGGTGATCCTCGACGCCACCCACAGCGTGCAGCTCCCCGGCGGCGGCGGCGGCAAGAGCACCGGCCAGCGCGAGTTCGTGCCCACCCTGAGCTTCGCCGCCCTCGCGGCCGGGGCCGACGGCCTCTTCATCGAAACCCACCCCGACCCCGCCAACGCCCTCTCCGACGGTCCGAACATGGTGCCGCTCGACGAACTCGAAGCCCTGCTCGCGAAGTGCCTCGCCTTCTGGCGCCTGGCCCGCAGCGCCTAAGCGGGAACCTGCCGCCGCGCCGCCGGTCGCAGCGTCATCGCTAATCATCCGTTGACCCTCGCCAGCCAAAGTAAACACTGCTTACTCAGGTCAAATCCCCCTTTTATACTCACGATGGAAAACTTCCTTATCGACGTGCCCGTGCCCTCCATGGGCGCGACCGTCAACGAACTCACCGTCATTGATTTGAAAGTCGGCGTGGGAGACGTTTTGAGCAAGGGCCGCGTCGCCGCCGAACTGGAAAGCGATAAATCTGTCTTCGAGTGGGAGGCGCCGTGCGACGGCACCGTGCGCGCCGTGCATTGCCGCGCGGGCGACATCATCCGCTCGGGTGATCTCTTCATCAGCATCGAGACCGCCGACGAATCGCTCCGCCACCTCATCTCCAAAGGCGCGTCCGTCAAAGCCGTCATCGTCGCCCCCGCCGCCGCCCCCACGCCCGCGCCGGTTGCCACGTCGTCCGCGTCCACGCCGCCGCCCGCCGCCGCGTCCGCCGCCGGTTCCGGCGCGCTCTGGACGCCGCGCGCGCTCAAGCTCGCGCAAGAGGCCGGGCTCGCCCCCGCCGCCCTCGCGGGCATCACCGGCACCGCCCCCGGCGGCCGCATCTCCGGCGACGACTTCACCAACTG
>JBEGTN010000135.1:0-8460 GCA_041179405.1 Verrucomicrobiota bacterium | reverse complement strand
CATGGTGACGGAAAGATAATATATTCCGATCCAAGAGCCAATCATCACGGACCAAAGCGAAGTGCTCGCAATTCGGAGCCAATCGTTAGACGTGGGTGATTTCATTTTGCCGAACAGTGTTATTGGGCTGCACTCAATGCAGCTTTGGATAAATTCATAAATGGCTTGCTTTTGATTTGTAAGCTATTGATTAGCAATCTATTTTTTACTTTAGTGCAGCTATTAAAGGTGAAATAACAGCTTCAAAATGCTTTACTGGCGGGCTTTTGAGTGCAGCTTTTAAAGGTTGTAAAAATGAATGAAATTATTTTCATTTTCCGAGGCAATGCCAAAGGGGGTGACTGCTGTTTGTTGATTATTGGCTAAGCCTAAAACCGGCGATGGAAACTGCGGATTACGCGGATGAACGCGGATATAAGAAAATTACGGAATATCCGTGACTCACCCGCCAGGAGACTGGTCTAGGCGACTGGTTTCTTCTGTATCCTGTTTTATCCGTGTAATCTGCGTAATCCGCGGTCGGTTTGAACTGCCGTTTCTGGCCAAGCCGATCAAATCGGGCCGGGTATTGTTGTATTATAGTGAGGGATAAAACGAACGGATTGTCCGAAAAACTCAGGAGTGGGTAAGGTGCCGAGATCGTGCCCGCAGGGCAGGGTTCTCCGATAGTCTTTAGCCCGCAGCGCATCGGCTGGATAGGTCCGGAGTTCATGCCGGGAAAATGCCGGGATCGGTGCGTTTTACGCAAGATTAAGCGGTGCGACTGACGAACTTTTTTTGCGGCGGATGAGGGTTGTGGCGGGGAAAATGCCGAGCTGGAGCTCGGCGTTCCCAGGGGCGGAGAGGCCGCTAGGCCAGCGGTGGTCCTTGGGGAGACGGACTTGAACTCACGTTCAAGCCTACGCGGGCAGTTAAGGCGCGTTCGAAATGGGTTTACGGCGCGGAGGGGCGGGCGGGGCCGGTGGCTTTGGCGACCTCGACGGCGAAGACGTAGTCGGGGCCAAGGATATTGGAGCGAAAGATCACCCATTTTTGGTCGGGCGTGAACATGGGATTGGGTTCGAGGCGGTAGTTGTGCTTCGCCATGTTCACGAGTTTTTCTGACTCGAGGTAGCCGCCTTTGATGAGGTTGGCGCCAAGGGTGTCGCGGTCGGTGATTCGTTTGGGGTGGAAGAGGAAGATCCAGGGCGACTGTTTGTCGCCGTCGCCGCAGAAAAGTTTCCCGTCCGGCGAGGAGTTGTCGTGGATGGAGGATTCGTCGGGGCGGTAGGAGAGCCAGACGCGTTCCTGGGTGGCGACGTTGTAGCTGGCGATGTAGCTGACTTTGCCGCCGCGGGGGAAATGGAGCTGGTAGAAGACGGTCTGGCCGTCTGCCCCCCACCATTCGTGGCCGGCGATCTCCATCTCCATCTGGCGGCGGTGGACGAGTTGGTTTTGCGAGCCGTCGGTGCGAATGGTCCAGATGCGGTCCACGAGCTGCCAGTGGCCTTCGTGGCAGTAGAGGAGAAGGGTGGGGTCGGTGGGGGAGAACTGGAGGTGGTTGAGCCAGTCGGTGCTGTGCTCGAGGAGCGTGGTGAGTTTGCCGGTGCGCAGATCGACGGTGAACATCGTCATGGGCAGCTTCGCGGCGAGGCGGCGGGTCATCATCTCACCTTTGTTTTCGGGCTCGCCGGCGTTGGTGGCGGAGAGGCGCGAGGGAGGCTGGCGGGAGGTGCCATCGTAGGCGCCGCCGGCCTCGGCGTCGCCCTCGACGAAGGTGCCGGCGCCGAGGGTCTCGTCGGCGTTGATGGTGACGACGCCGGCGCGCGGGGGCAGGGCGGCGAGTCGGCGTTTTTCCCCGGTGTCGAGGTTGACGCACCAGAGGGCGGAGCGGTGGCTGTCGGCCGGGTCGGGCGCGGTGTAGTAGAGGTGGGGCGAGCGGGAGGCGACGGTGACGGACCGGGCGGGGCGGGGCACGACGAGGCGGGACTCGCGGGTGGCGAGGTTGAGGAGGCAGAGACCGGCCGGCGCGCTGTAAACCATCCGTCCGCCATCGGGGGTGAAGGCGTTGTAGTTGAAATAAAAGCTATTGGAGCCGGGTTCGTCGGTGAGGCGGACGACGCGGTGGCCGGTATCGGGATCGATCCAGGACTGCGGTGGTGCGGCGGGCGCGGGGGTTGGGGAAGGCGCGGGCTCGGCGGCGGCCAGTGCGGCGGCCGAGAAGGAGACGGCGAAAAGGCCGGCGAGGCGGTGGAGTAAACGGGAGGGGAGGCGGGGGGGCATGGGGGAAGAGTGGGGGAGACGATTGAGGAGGCCGAGGGCGGCGTGGGGCTGTTCGAGAGCGACCCAGCCAAGGCTATTTGGGGAGTTTCGCCATAGCGGCGGCGAGGTGCGCGGGGAATAATTCTTCGGCGAGCCGACAGGATTCGGAGAAACAGCGGCCTTGGATTCTTCGTCCTATGTTGAGCTGCAATAGTCCTGCTTCGCGCAGGAACTCGTTTAGGTCGTCAAAGGTTCCCGCCTCCCATTCCTCCACGCTCAAGTCTTCGCGGAAGAGGGCCGAGGCGAGGTCGATGGGTTGCACCGGAGTAGATGGTGCGTCCGCGATCCACATAATGTTGTCCAAGTGAAGATCTCCGTGGAGCACATTTTCCGCATGCATCCGCAGGATCGCTTCGTAACTCAGGTTTATCCGCTGCTCCAGGGCCGCTGCCAATTCCGGTAACAGCGGGGTGGCGATGGCATCTTCGTAGGAAAGATCGGAGAAGGGACTGAGCGCGGCAAAGGTTTGGCCGGGCACGACCCGGCTGCGGTAGGTGAGCGGGGCATGCGCCAAGGGGCTCAGGCGCAGTCCTAAATCGAAGGGGATTTTGGCCACCGCACGTGTTGTGCGGGAGAACTCCACGTGGGGTGTTTCGCCTCGGACGATGGGCGGAGACGATGGAGTGTAGATTTTGCGGAAATGGATGCCGTGGGTGGCCGTCGTAGGATGTGCCGAGCGCGTGGCCGTGCCGGGGATCACGATGTCGGCGAAGGTGCGGACCGCGCCCGATGTCGTCTCGTCGCGGTAAACTTCGTAGAGAACCAAGTCTTCCGGCTCTTGATGAAGGTCCAAGCCATGCAGTTCGAGAAATTGTAGGGTGGAGGAGAGCTCGGGAGAGTCGCTACCTGTGGCCTTCCGAACCGCATCGCGGATTCGGAGAGCACGGTGGTCGGCCGTCGAACTCATGGGGCGATCATCGTTCGAGCGCGGCTAAGAAACTTGCGCACGGCGGCCTCGTCCGTGGATAGGCGCGTGTTTCCCTCTTCGGGAAACAGGTGCGAGCCGATGGTGCGGCCGGGGTTGAGGCGGACGTTGCGACGTGCCCACGTGCTCATGAGATAGCGCGAGCGATGCACTTTGATGTCGCCGTCGGCCTTGGCCTCGACGAAGGCCACGGGAACAAAGCAGAACGAGCCGGGAAATTGTCCGCGCAGGATGATCCCCTCTTCCTTGTTGAGGATCACGGTTTGAAACTTGTTCATCACAACGTCCATGGGATCAGATTGAGGAATTGCTTTTTAAAAAGCAAATCGGAGCACGAGGGCGGGGCGCGCCAGATGAAGAGGGAAGGTTAAGTTGAAGCGGATGCGGAAAGGCGGCCGAGCTGGAGCTCCGCGTTCCCATGCGGCCGGTGGGGGTGCCGTCCACACTCAAACTATGCCCTGTTGACTCGGAGGTTTAGCCGCGAGGGAACGCAAAGATCACAAAGAACATACCCTCGGAACGGCTTTCTTTGCGCTCCTTTGCGGCTAAAAATCCGAGGCCGTGGAGGAACCGCAGATTTTCGGAATAATGGAACCGCTTATTTTCGCTTATTTCCGGAGTGGATTGAATTAGCGTTAATTAGCGTAATTTAGCGGTTTATAATTTCCGTCGGTTTGGATGCTCGGGTTCGGTCGAGAACGAGAACGATTATGAGAACGAGAACGATTAGGCGGGGAGGAGCTGGCGGGTCGGACGCGGCGAGAGGGTGAGCAGGCCGGCGGCGCGGAGTTGTTCGAGGGCGGCCCAGCTCGGTTGGTCGATGACTTGGAGGGTCGGGCGCGGACCCGTCCATGGGGTCGCGGCGAGGAGGGACTCGAGGTGGGGGCGGGCGTCGGCGGCGGATCCGGTTACCACGGCGAGCAGGACGGTGTCGCTCGCGGGTTTGGGCAGGGGGACGAAACCGGGGCCGCGTTTCGGCGGAGGGGCGGAGTGGGTTTCGTCGCACGACACCAGTCGCGGGCCGAGGCGGGCGCGGGCGGCGGTGGCGAAGGCGAGGGCGGGGTCGGCGGCCGGCGTGGAGTCGGGCGCGGAGGGCGGGGCGGGCAGGTCGAGGACTTGGTGGATGCGTTGCAGGAGGGCGTGGCGGCCGCTGCGGAGTTTGAGCTGGGAGAGGTCGCCGCGACCGTCGAGCACGCCGTCGGCGAGGTCTTGTTTCCAGGCGAGGCTGTTGAGGATGCCTTGTTCGAGGGTGCCTTCGGCGACGAGGTTGAAGACGGTGACGGGGCGGGACTGGTTTTTGCGCCAGGCGCGGGCGATGCGTTGCTCGAGCTTGGCCGGGTTCCAGGGGAGGTCGCAGTTGATGACGACGCTGGCGTGCTGGAGGTTGAGGCCGACGCCGCCGGAATCGGTGCTGAGGAAGAGGCGGCAGGCGGGGTCGTCGCGGAAGGCGTTGATCTCGGCGCGGCGTTTGGCCTGGGGGACGGAGCCGGTGTGCCAGGCGTGGCCGATGCCGTGGGCAACGGCGTGGGCGCGGACGAGGGCGAGCATCTTTTCCCACTCGGAGAAGATGATGACTTTCACGTCGGGGTCGGCGAGGGCCTCGTCGAGGAGGCGGGCGATCTCGGGGAGCTTGGGGCAGTCGGTGCAGTCCTGGCCTTTGATGATGGCGGGGGTGGCGCAGACCATGCGCATCATGGCGAGGTGGATCATGAGGCGGTCCTGCTCCTTCGGGGCGAGCGGGCGGCGGCCGGCGAGGGTGGCGAGGCGGGCGACCTCGGACTGGTAGTCGGCGTAGATGGCGCGCTGGCGGGGCGTGAGGGCGACGAAGCGGGTGCGGTCGGTGCGGTCGGGGAGCTCCGTCTCGACCTCGGCTTTGCGGCGGCGGAGGATGAGCGGGGCGACGCGGGCGCGGAGTTGTTCCAGGTTCTTGTAGTCGGAGGGGCGGCCTTTCTCGTCGAAGACGTAGTAATCGCGGTTGAAGCGGAAGAGGGGGCCGAGGAGGGCGGGGTCGAGGTAGTCCACGATGGAGCGGAGTTCGTCGAGGCGGTTTTCAATGGGGGTGCCGGTGAGCACGAAGGCGTAGCGGGAGCGGAGGCGTTTGACGGCGAGGGCGGTTTTTGTAGCCCAATTTTTGATACGCTGGGCCTCGTCGAGCACGACGATGTCGGGGCGGAGGTGCTCGTTGATCTCGTTGAAGTCGGTGACGACCTGCTCGTAGTTGACGATGGTGAAGAGGGGCGGGTGCGGCTCGGCGTAGAGGCGGAGGCGGGCGGCCTGGCTGCCGAAGACGAGCCGTAGGGGGAGGGTGGTGAAGCGGCGGATCTGCTCCTCCCACTCGCCCTTGAGCGAGGCGGGGGTGACGAGGAGCACGCGGCGGGCGTGACCGAGGCGGTGGAGGAGGGCGCAGGCGGCGACGGCCTGGGCGGTCTTGCCGAGACCCATCTCGTCGGCGAGCAGGGCGCGTTCGCCGAAGGCGAGGTGGAGCATGCCCTCGCGCTGATAGGGGAAGAGCGGGAGCAGGGTCTCGTGGGCGGGGTGGCGGCCAATGGTGACGCCGGTCTCGTAATCGCGACGGCGGTCGCGGCGTTCGCGTTCGCGGCGGCGGGCGTCGAACCACGGGGCGACCTCCTGCGAGACGCGCACGGGGCTCTCGGCGGAGGTGAGGCGGGCGAGGGCGTCGTGAGGTTGCAGATCGGGGCGGAGGCGGCCGTCGTCGCGGAAGAGCGGTCGGAGGCGGGCGGGCAGGAGAGATAAGTTGCGCTCGAGGCGCAGGGTGGTGGCGGCGGGGTCGGGGACGAGGTCGATGCGGGTGGAGCCGGTGGAGAGGGCGGCGGCGAAGGCGGCGGGTTGGGTTTGTTCGAGGTGGAGGAGGACGGCCTCGACGTGCTTGCAGGTGCCGAGACCGTTGATGCGAAAATCGGTGCAAGTGCAGGCGTGGTGGGGGGCGGAGAGATCGCGGAGCTCGACGCGGTAGGTCTGGCCGCTGGGGGAGTGGACCTCGAAGTTGGAGAAGACGGGGTGGGCGGGGGTGAGGTTGACGACACCGGGTTGTTCCTCGCGGGCGCGGGCGCGGCGGCGGTTGATCTCGTCGGCGTCGGAGGTGCGCCAGTCGGTGAGGGAAGGGAGCGGGTCGGCGGCGGGGCGGGGAGCGGAATCGCGGCGTGACGTCATAATGAGGAGAAGCGGACCGGAAGGGCGGCGGGCGGGCAAGGCGCTACGCGCCGGATGAAGGGGAAAGATTAAGATGAAGGGGGGCGGGCGGCGGAAGGCGGGGAAAAGGCGGGTTGCACGGAGGGCACGGAGCCAAGCCCACAGAGGAAGGGGAGGCGTTCTGGTGGGTCGCGGGTGGGTCGTGCGAGGGGAGGAACTGGATCGGAGTTTTAGCCGCAAAGAACGCAAAGAGCGCAAAGATCGGACATCAATCCCCGGAGTTTTCACCACAAAGGCACGGAGACACAGAGACCTCACGGAGAAGAGAGGAGCGGAGAATCCGTGGTATTGGATCTTAATGCTGTCTCCGTGCCTCTGCGTCTCTGTGGTGAAAATCCGGGCTCGATCCGAGGAGGGCAATGCTGTGCGAAAGTGACGATTGGGTGGCGAAAGCATATTCCGCTTGCGGAATATGAAAAGGCGCGCAACGGGTGTCGGCATGGAACTGGTCCAACTTTATCGCGCTTTCGCCGACCCGACCCGGTTGCGCATCCTGCGCGTGTTGCAGGAGGGGCCGTTGTGCGTGTGTCATTTCCAGACCGTGCTGGCTGAGCCGCAGGTGAAAATCTCCAAACACCTCGGCTACCTGCGCGAACGCGGCCTGGTGGTCGCGAGCCGGCGGGGCAACTGGGTGATCTACGCCCTGCCGCCGGAGAAGTCGCGGACGGCGGAGCTGGCGGCCAACCTGGCGTGTCTCGCGGAGTGCGTGAAGACCGACGCGGTGTTTAAACGCGACCGGGCGCGGCTCAAGAAGCTCGACGTCACCTGCTCGCCGGTCGCCGGTGAACGTGGCGCGGCCTGCGGATGCGCGGTCGCGGGCTGAGGGCGGCGCACACAACTACGTTCAATTTTATGACCACATCCTGCTGCAACACCACGGAAACGGATAAGTCCACGATGAGTCTGAACGCGCTGCGCGCCGCGTTGATGGCAGCGCCGGAGCTGCCGCTCACCGTGATTTGGCCGGACGGAGAGCCGATTGAGGCGCATTTCCATGTGACCGAGGTCGGTCGCGTGCAGAAGGATTTTGTCGATTGCGGCGGCACGGTGCGTCGCGTGGTGAGCTGCCTGCTGCAAACTTGGGTGGGCGACGACACCGAGCACCGCATCACGGGCGGCAAGTTGCTCAAGGCAATCGCGGCGGCGGCGCCCATTCTCGGCGGCGAAGACCTGCTGGTGGAGCTGGAATACGAGGCGTGCAACGTCGTGCAGTTGCGCGTCGTGGCGGTGGAGCGCGGGGTGGACGCGCTGATCGTGCGACTGGGCAAAAAACACACTGATTGTCTGGCGAAGGAACTTTGCGTGCCGGCGGCAGCGACGGCGGCGGCGGGCGCGTGCAAACCCGGCTCCGGCTGCTGCTGAGCGCGACACGAAGGGAGATTTTATGAGCAACGAAAAACCTACCATCCTTGTTCTCTGCACGGGCAACTCGTGCCGCAGTCATCTGGGCGAAGGCCTGTTGCGCGCGGCGGCGGGCGACCTGTTTAACGTCGTGAGCGCTGGCTCGAAACCGGCGGGCTACGTGCATCCGCTGGCCATCGTGGCGATGAAGGAGATCGGCATCGACATCTCCGGGCACACCTCGAAGCACATGAACGAGTTCATCGCGCAGGACGTCGAGACGGTCATCACGGTGTGCGGCAACGCCGACCAGGCCTGCCCGATTTTCCCCGGCCAGTTGAACCGCCACCACTGGCCGTTTTTTGATCCGGCGCACGCGACTGGCACGGACGAGGAAAAACTCGAAGTGTTCCGCCAGGTGCGGAACGAAATCCGCCGCGTGTTCACGGCCTACGCCGACGGGCGGCGCGACCAGATGAAACTCGCGGCGAAGTAGCGCAGGCTTCCCAGCCTGCCTAGGGACTCTGACGATGCTAAAATCCCCATTCTACTTGATCTTGTTGCGCGATCCGGCGTCGCCGACTTCGGTTATTTACCTCTGGTAAACGCCCTCGTCGGTTCCTTGGCTGGCACAACAATCTCAGCGTAGCTTTGGTAGTTTATCATCGTCCGAATCCCTTGTG